>NZ_JBXWQZ010000024.1:0-59933 GCF_059612645.1 Ruegeria sp. YKSF131
AGGTCCGAAATCGGCATCATCGCCGAGCCAATGATCCCAAACGCATGCTCAATTCCATGCATCTGCAAAACCTTAACAAAGGCCTCTTCCGTCGTCATCTTCATAGGGGTGCTCTCCAAGCAAGAGTGAGGAAACCGGGCACCGGGGCCCGGGGGTTGATATGGTTTTGGCGTAAGGGTGCGACCTGCGTTAGGGCCAGACGCGTCTGCGGAATATGTCCAGTGCGATCTCAGGCAGACCGGATGGCTTCCGCGATAAGTTCAACGCCGGGGCCTATGCGGTTGGTCGAAATAGAAGAGTACCCGAGGCGGTAGAAATTCTGTGGCCTGTCGGACCCCGAGAAAAACGGAGCACCTGGTTCGATATGAACACTCTGGTTCTGTAGCTTTAGCGCAAGCTGCGTTGTGTTGACGTGCTCAGGGGCCGACATCCACATTGAAGAGCCGCCCATTACACCCCGCCCGGCCACTGTCAGCCCGCTTTCCTCGATGGCTTTGTCCATCGCATCGCGCCGCTCTTGCAGGGCTTTCGACATACGTCGGATCTGCGCGTCGTAATGGCCCAATGACAGAAAATACGCTGCCGTGCGCTGAATATGACCCGGTGGGTGGCGCAGAACCAACGAGCGAAGCGCACGTGCTTCGCGGATGAACGGCTCGGATCCGACCATATATCCAAGTCGCAATCCCGGGAACAGCGACTTGGAAAAACTGCCCACGTAAATCACGCGCCCATCCCGATCCATGGACTTGAGTGCAGGCGAAGGTGCGCTGCGAAAGGCCATCTCGAATTCGTAGTCGTCCTCGACAACCATTGCATCCAGATCGCGTGCCCGATCCAGTAGCTTGTTGCGGCGGTCGACCGGCATCGTCGCGGTTGTCGGGCTTTGATGGCTGGGGGTGGTAAAGATGACATCCGCTTCGTCGGGGATCGCCTCCGGTGGCAAGCCGTCGCGATCGACGCTCAGGGGCGTCACAGCGCAGTCCCAGTGGTTCAAAAGGCTTCGCAGCGCGTAGTAGCAGGGATCTTCGATTACGGCCGTGCGATTGTGGGTCAGCAAAATGCGAGAGGCCAGCCAAAGCGCGTTCTGCGCGCCCAGGGTGATCAAGATCTCTTCGGGGCGGGCAACGATACCACGGCGCGGCAGGGTGTGGCGCGCGATGAACTCGATCAACAACGGATCATCCTGATCCACGTAATCCCCTGTCAGCGAATCGAAGTCCTTATGCCCCAATGCGCGAACCGCACACAATCTCCAGTTGGCGTGATCAAACAGGGTCCGGTCGGCCTGACCGTAGATGAACGGATAGCGGTATTCGCGCCAGTTGCTGGGTTTCGGCAGGACGTCGCTGTCCAGAAAGCGGCGCGCCAGTGCCCTGTCCCAGTCGACAGATTCCGTGCCGCGCTGCACGGGCGAGTATTTGGGCGGAACCGGCGCGTTTTGCGAGACATAATATCCTGACCGGCCCTTTGCCGTCAGATAATCATTGGCCAGCAACTCGGTATAAGCCAGCGTCACCGTGATGCGGCTGACACCCAGATGTGCGGCCAGCTTTCGCGAGGATGGCAGTTTTTCCCCGACATGAAAGCGACCGGACAGAATGCCCTCTGCAATCATCTGCTGGATTTGGGCCTGCAACGTACCCTGACCGTTGAGCTCAAGAAAGAATGTTTCGACCGATATCCCCATGCCTGCTTATAGGTTGGACTTAAGGCGGGGGCAATCTGGACTTACAGTGCCATGGAAAATTTTCCCAAGGTGGGTTGACCAGGATCTTTTATAAAACTAAAAAACTAGAAATCTAGTTTAATGGAGGCGACTCATGTGGGAAACCGCTGCTGCCGGATTTTCCGCCATGGGCTCGGAAGCCCGGCTGAAAGTTCTCAAGACACTGGTGCGGGCTGGTGAGGCCGGTCTGACTGTTGGCGAAATCCAGAACCGGACGGGGATTGCCCCGTCGACTTTGGCGCACCACCTGCGGTTTCTTGCAGCCGGAGGTGTGGTTGAGCAGGAAAAGATCGGTCGCACCACGATCAACCGGGCCTGTTATGACGAATTGAAGACGCTGGCGCAGTTCATTCTCAGCGAATGCTGCGCTGACGCGTTTGGAAAGGCGGCCAACGATGGCTGAATTGACGCAATCCCCCCGACTGACCGCTAAAGGTGCGCTTGAGATAATCAAGACGCCCTGGGCATTGATCGTCGTCATTCTTGTGGTGGTGGCCGTTCTCGACCCCGGCAACCTGCGTGAGGTTGTGAGTTTTGCAGTCAGGGCTTTGGCGCATACTGGACAATACATCCTGTTTGCCGTGCTTCTGTTGTCATATCTCAAGGCGACAGGGGCCGAGGTGATGGTGGCGCGCGCTTTTGAAGGGCGCGAGACCCGGATGATCTTTCTGGCCGCCCTGTTCGGCGGCCTCGCACCATTTTGTTCTTGCGAAGTCATTCCCTTTATTGCGGGCTTGCTTGCACTCGGAGCGCCGCTGTCGGCCGTGATGGCGTTCTGGCTCAGCTCGCCATTGATCGACCCGCCGACGCTTTTGATTACGGCAGCCGCGCTGGGATGGCCCTTTGCGATCGGCAAGGCGGTTGCCGCCGTTGCGCTTGGCCTCTTCGGCGGGTTCGCGGTTCGGTTGCTGATGCGGCAGGGGGCGTTTGCACAGCCCTTGCGCGAATACAAGCCTGCAGGGTGCTGCGGATGTGGTCCGAAAGCGGATGACACGCCGGTCTGGAAGTTCTGGCAAGAGCCTGAACGCCGGGTTCGGTTCCGTTCGGAATTCGCACACAACGGGCTGTTCCTGCTCAAGTGGCTGGCACTGGCCTATGTGCTCGAGGCGCTTTTGGTCAACTATGTGCCTGCGGACCTCATCGCTGGCGTCGTTGGCGGAGAAGGCGTGCTGCCGATCATCGTTGCCGCACTGGTGGGGATGCCAGCCTATCTGAATTCCTATGTCGCGCCGCCGCTGCTGGCAGGTCTGATCGATCAGGGCATGACCGCGGGGGCTGCGATGTCGTTCATGGTTGCGGGTGCCGTCAGTTCCATTCCGGCGATGGCCGCAGTCTGGTCATTGGTCAAACCACGCGTGTTTGCCGCCTACCTGAGCCTTGGCGTGGGGGGCGCAATAATCGCAGGCATCATCTTTCAGGTCGTATGAACGAAAAAGCCGCCCGGCGTCATCATAGGCGGCTTTGTTTGGTCTGAATTCTTGATCAACCGGACTCGCAGAGACGGGGCAGTTTGAACCGATACCGGGCTTCACCGCTTTTCACGTAGATGCGTTTTTCCACGCAGGCCGTCGTTCCTACGGTTTTTGAAATCTGCGATTCGGTCGACGTGATCGACGTGGCCGATCCATCGGGCAGGCGAACCGAGGCTACGACGCCGTTCTTCAGGTCCCCGTTCACCGGCGTTGCGGACAGAACCGGTACGATCAGGAAAGCCTCGTGCTCATGTTCGCCTTCGTCCCCCAGCAGAAACAAGGTGGTGACGATGGCGATCATGACAACACCACCCGCCAGACCCAGCCCCCATGTCCTGAGAAAGGCATAGATCGTTACGGCGCGGTGCGGACCGAAAATCGCGGAAAGAATGCTCAGCATGACAAGTCCGTCAAAAAAGCCCCAGCCGTTCCGACCGGGGCTGATTGTCTGTTACAAACGAGGATCATCCTCGTCTTCATCATCCGCCCCGCCTTTGGGCAGGTTGAAGAAACTGTCGGCGTCGATGATAGGCTCGTCGTCTTTTTCATCCGACCGGTCATCGGACAGCGAGAAGGTTTCCAGACCTTCAATCGCAGTCGGGATTTTCGGCGCGGCGTCCATTTCCAGCGACTGCTCGGTCGAAACCAGCTTGCGGCGCTCGTCATCGCTCATCACGCCGCCTTCGGCCGCTTTCTTGGCTGCGGCCTTCTGCACGATCGCATCCAGTTCGGACTGTTTGCACAGGCCCAACGCAACCGGGTCGATCGGCTGCATGTTCGAGATGTTCCAGTGCGTGCGCTCGCGGATCGACTGGATGGTCGGCTTGGTGGTGCCAACCAGCTTGGCGATCTGGCCGTCGCTGAGTTCGGGGTGGAACTTGACCAGCCACAGGATCGAGTTCGGACGGTCCTGACGCTTGGACAGCGGGGTATAACGCGGGCCACGGCGCTTTTCTTCGCCGGATGCCGCCGGGTTGAACTTGAGCTTCAGCTTGTGCAGGTGGTTGTTCTGCGCGGCGTCGATCTCATCCTGGGTCAGCTGGTTGTTTGCGATTGGGTCAAAGCCCTTTACGCCTGCGGCCACATCACCATCGGCGATGCCCTGCACTTCCAGTTCGTGCATCCCTACGAAATCCGCGATCTGCTTGAAGCTGATCGTGGTGTTGTCCACCAGCCATACGGCGGTTGCCTTGGCCATAAGCGGTTTTGCCATCAGCCCGTCTCCTATACATACATCTTTCCCGTCGCCGGAATTCGGCGGCCCCTTGGTTTTGGGGCAGGTTTCCGTTGTCGGGGAACTTGGCCCGTATATAGTCGCCACGCAGCAAGAAGGGAAGAGGCGAATGCGCTGGGTCGTATTGTGGGTTTTCAGCGCGATGGTAGCGCTGGCCGATGGTGAAAAAGCGGGTGAGTTCGACTATTACGTCTTGTCGCTTAGCTGGTCGCCCAATTGGTGCGCCCGGGAAGGGGACGCGCGCGGGTCAGACCAATGTGACGACCGGCACGACCACGGATGGATCCTGCACGGGCTCTGGCCGCAATTTCATCAGGGCTGGCCATCCTTCTGCCGCTCACCCGAGGCGCCGCCATCGCGCCGCATGACGCGGGAAATGGAAGATATTCAGGGTAGTGCTGGCCTTGCATGGCATCAGTGGAAGAAACACGGCACCTGTTCGGGGCTATCTGCGCCCGACTATTTCGCCCTGTCCCGGCGTGCCTATGATGCGGTCGAACGCCCGCAGCTCTTCCGCAAGCTGGACGCATCCGTCAAACTGCCGGCTTCGGTGGTTGAGGATGCGTTTTTGAAGGCCAATCCGGGGCTTGAGCGCGATATGATCACGGTCACCTGCAAAAAGGGCTATATCGAAGAGGTCCGCCTGTGCCTGTCGCGCGATCTTGATCCGGTGCCATGCGGCCGCGATGTGATCCGCGACTGCACCGCCAAGGACGCGCTGTTCGATCCGATTCGTTAAAGTTTTTTGTTCTGGCAGTCCCGCGCATAGTCCAGCGCCTTGGCGGTGCCTTTCAGATCAATCGCCATCACCACCTCACCTGCGGGATTGTAAACCGTCATCGTCTTGTTCTGGGCAATCGCGGTGACGAAATTCCGGTCGGTGAAAAAAACCGTCGCACCGGGCACTTTGCGTTCATTGAACCCGATAGCGGTTGCATCAAAGCTCTTGCCGTCCAGTTCGAACCGGATGGGATAGCTTTTACCCTGTTCAATATTGCCCCAGGCCTTGTTGTAAACGGCGAAGTACCCGCGATTATCCAATGCGTCATAGCCCAGCCGCACGACCGAGAGGTCCTGATAGACCGTCTGGATCAGACACCCGTTTCCAAGCGCGGGGTCCATCATGATGTTCCAGCCTTCGACAAAGCCCTTGTCGACCAGTTCCTGCGACAGGGCAGCGGTTGCGGTGAAGGCGGCGAAGGTAAAGGCGAGAAGGCGGGTCATGGGCGGCTCCAAATAAATCGCTGAATTTACCCATCCTTAGAGTAGTTCGATGGTCATCCAAAGTCGCTTTTTTATCACCGTGACTGTTCTGGCAACGATGATGAGTGCAACATGAGTTCCGAACCCAAACCATTTGCTCAGGTCACTATGGTTTCAACTCCGTTTGAAAGATGAAACACGCAACCCTGAGTTCGCGGTAGCTGTAGCAAATTGTCCAGATCGAGACCCAACCAAAGCCCTCTTAGCACCAAAGACGTGACGCCGTGGGTTACTATGATCGAAGGCTCATCTTGTTCCTTCAGAAATGAGTGTACTCTATCGTAGATATCATCGAAGCTTTCCCCACCCGGGCTGCGGAAGAACCAATGATAGCTTTCATAGGAACAATCGATTTGCTCTCGGATGAAATCACGCGTTGCGCCTTCCCATTGCCCAAACGCGATTTCCATAAGCCGTTCATCATATATCAACTCATGATGAGGCGTCGTTGCTAAGCGGGCGGTATGCACTGCTCTCTCTTGCGGGCTGACGAAAACGCGCGAAGGTGCATTCGGTATTCGCCTGAGTATCTCATTTTGCTTACGGGCCTGAGACTTGCCAATTTCCGTCAACGGGGAATTCATGCGCCCTTGGAACTTCCCGAATGTGTTCCATTCCGTTTCGCCATGTCGCAGTACAATAAGATCTGGATATTTGTGCAATATATGTACCTGAATTGAATACCGTTGGAGACGCCGTTCTTGCTGACTCTTTTTTAGGGACGTTGATTTATAAATGCTGACCTAAATTTCCTTACGCGCCCTGAGCGCCGCCGTAATCGTCCCATCATCCAGATAATCCAACTCTCCGCCGATGGGCACGCCTTGCGCCAGTGAGGTCAGGCGCACCTGACCTTCCAGCTGGTCCGCGATGTAATGGGCGGTGGTCTGACCGTCGACAGTGGCGTTCAGGGCAAGGATCACTTCGGTGATCCCTTCGGCCAGAACCCGATCCCTGAGGCGGGGAATGCGCAGTTCGTCGGGGCCGATGCCGTCCAGTGCGGACAGCGTGCCACCCAGCACGTGATAGCGGCCTTTGAAGACCCCTGACCGCTCCATCGCCCAGAGGTCGGCGACGTCCTCGACCACGCAGAGTTCGCCGGTCGCTCGGGCCTCGCTATTGCAGATGTCACAGATATCCGTGGTGCCCACGTTGCCGCAATTCAGGCATTCGCGGGCGGTGATGGCCACTTGCTGCATGGCGTCTGACAGGGGCGTCAGAAGCAGAGCGCGTTTGCGGATCAGATGCAGCACTGCACGGCGGGCCGAGCGCGGGCCGAGCCCCGGCAGTTTGGCCATCAGGTCGATCAGATTGTCGATTTCGCTGTTCGTGCCCATGGCCTGCCCTGCTTTGCACCGGAGGGAGCCTCCGGCGGGAGTATTTGGGAAAAGATGAAGCTCAGAACGGTAGCTTGATGTCCTTCGGCAGGCCCATGCTTTCGGTCAGCTTGCCCATTTCTTCCTGTGAACGTTCGGCAGCTTTAGCCTGAGCGTCCTTGATGGCGGCCAGGATCAGGTCTTCGACCACTTCCTTGTCGTCGCCGTTGAATATCGACGGATCGATGTCCAGCCCCTTGAGTTCACCCTTGGCTGTGGCCGTTGCCTTGACCAGCCCCGCACCGGATTCGCCGACAACCATCATGTTGTTCAGCTCTTCCTGCATTTCGGTCATCTTGGTTTGCAGGTCTTGTGCGGATTTCATCATCTTGGCCATGTCGCCCAGTCCGCCAAGCCCGCCGAGTCCTTTCAGCATCAGTCGTCTCCTGTGTTTCTGTTTGGTTCTAAATACGGACCGCAGGCAGGCGGCACAAGAGGTCTCCCGCCTGTCCTGATCAGAGCGTCGCCGACCGATCAGTCATGCGCCTGCATTCCCACCCTCAGTTGTATCGTGGAGGGGCGTGAGTATGCCGGTTTCTTGAAACTTGGACCCACAAGCTTAGGGCTAATCCTCTTCGAAGGGGTCCCATTCATCTTCGACTTCGGGAAGGGCCTCAGTCTCAACCTTGGCGGCACGCTGTTCAGGTGTTTCGATCCTTATGATCCTCGCCTTGGGGAACTGCGTCAGCACGGCCTGAACCAGCGGGTGTTCTTCGGCCTCGGCTTTCAGGGCCAGTTCGGCCCGGTCCCGCACTTCCGCGATGGTCGCGGCATCCCCGTCCGAGACAATGGAGACGGCCCACCGATTGCCAGTCCAGCGTTGCAGGGCAGAGCCCAATCGCGACGCCAGATCCGACGGTGCCTGAGGCGTCGGGGTGAATTCGATCCGGCCGGGCTGGTACGACACAAGGCGCATGCCGCTTTCCACCTCGACAAGCAGTTTCACATCGCGGTTTGTGCGGATCAGTTCCACCACATGCCCGAAGGTTGGATAGCGGGCCAGGGCCGTCTGGGCATCCTGCGCCAGCGCGGCAACCGGTGCGCCACCCGCGCCGCGCGGGGGCGATGCATAGGCAGGCGGCGGGGTCGCGTTGGATTGCGTTGCCACCGGGGCCTGCCGGGACATTGACATGCCCCCGCCCGGCCCGCCGGGTGGCGAAGGTGGGGCGTCTTGCAGCCGTTTGATCAGCTCTTCGGGGCTGGGCAAATCGGCGACATGCGTCAGTCGGATAACAGCCATTTCGGCGGCCATCATCGCGTTGGGCGCGGCAGAGACTTCCTCCAGCGCCTGCAGCAGCATTTGCCACATCCGGGTCAGAACCCGCATCGGCAAGGCCTCGGCCATGTGCTGGCCCCGTGTGCGTTCGTCGGGGGAAACCGTCGGGTCCTGGGCCGCGTCAGGTGTGATCTTTACGACGGACACCCAATGCGTGATTTCGGCCAGATCGCGCAGCACGGCCAGAGGGTCCGCGCCTTCCGCATATTGTCCGCTCAGTTCAGTGAGCGCCCCTGCCGCGTCACCGCGCAGGATCATGTCCATCAGGTCCAGAACACGACCACGATCCGCCAGACCCAGCATCGCACGGACCTGATCGGCGGTCGTCTCGCCAGCCCCGTGTGAAATCGCCTGATCCAGCAGTGAGGTCGCGTCCCGGGCCGACCCTTCTGCAGCGCGGGTGATCAGCGCCAGCGCATCGTCGGCGATCTGCGCGCTCTCGGCCCCGGCGATCTTGCGCAGCAGGCCGATCATGTCTTCGGGCTCGATCCGGCGCAGGTCAAAGCGCTGACACCGCGACAGAACCGTGACCGGCACTTTGCGAATCTCGGTGGTCGCGAAGATGAATTTCACATGTGCGGGCGGTTCCTCGAGCGTCTTGAGCAGCGCGTTGAATGCGCTGGTCGAGAGCATGTGAACCTCGTCGACGATGTAGATCTTGTAGCGCGCGCTGGCTGCGCGATAGCGGACACTGTCGATGATCTCGCGGATATCGCTGACGCCGGTACGGCTGGCGGCATCCATTTCCATCACATCGACATGGCGGCCTTCCATGATCGCGATGCAATGCTCGCACTGACCGCAAGGCTCTGTTGTCGGCCCTCCGGTTCCATCCGGTCCGATACAGTTCATGCCCTTGGCGATGATCCGTGCCGTGGTGGTTTTACCCGTTCCGCGAATGCCGGTCATGACAAAGGCCTGCGCAATCCGGTCGGCTTCAAAAGCGTTTTTCAGGGTGCGCACCATGGCATCCTGACCCACCAGGTCGGCAAAGGTTTCCGGGCGGTATTTGCGGGCGAGAACCTGATAGGCGGGGCTGGGCGTGTCTGTCATGTCTACTCGCTCGGATTCGGTGCTTCGGCACAGCGTAGTGGCGGCGGCAGTCCGCGTCCACTGTGGGGCGTGATGATTTTTTGTTTCAGAAACGGGCTGGTTTCCAACTAAACTGGTCCAGCGGATTTAATGGCTCATTTCTTAAAGAGTACCTTGGGGGAGGACGCACTTCATGTCGCAGCTGGTCATTTTTGCTCTGCAGGTCGGAGGCGGAACGCTTGCCCTTACTTCAATGCCCGGGCGTGGCGGGGATTACGTCGGCGATCTGGATATGATTGCGGCGTGGAAACCGGGCCTTGTGATTTCAATGACGACGGATGTTGAAATGCTTCAGGATGGCGCGCAGCACTTTGGCAGCGACATCCAAAGCCGTGCCAGCCGGTGGGTTCACCTGCCGATCGAAGATTTTGGAGCACCGACGCAGGCGGTTCAGAAGGCCTGGCCAGAGGTCAGCGCCACGGCCCGACATGCGCTGTCGGGCGGTGGCCGGGTTCTTGTGCATTGCCGTGGGGGGTGCGGCAGATCCGGGATGATTGTTCTGCGACTGATGGTTGAATGCGGTGAACGCGCCAGCGACGCACTGGACCGCCTGCGGGCCGTGCGCCCCTGCGCTGTCGAAACCGATGCGCAGCTGGCCTGGGCGTCCCGGATCACCCCGGCACAGGTGGAAGTGGGATCAAGCTGACAGCTGCTGGGGTGCGTAGCCGGTTTTCCGAGGCCGGATCGTTGAAACCTCGATCATGGCGCAAGGCGGGTTCGCGACAATGCCCGAGGGCAGCGTGCTGAATGTAGGTCCGAAGATCAAATCGGCATAGGCATCAAGGTCCCGAATTGCCGTATCAGGGTGCGCCCCGCAGAAAACGCGAACGCTGTCGGATCGCGCTCGGATCGTTGCCATGCACCCTTCCGCGCAATGTGATAGCGCGCTGCTGCCTTCAAATTCGAAATCCTCGCTGGTGGCCGAAACCGCCTGCGCCATGGCTTCGGAAATCGAGCGGGCCAGTCGCGCCAAAGCCGGGCAGGTTTTGCCCGTCCGCTGGCACACTGTTGCGCTGTATTCGTGTGACTTTGTCTTCCAGATCATCCTGCGCCCTCCGCGCGTGGTGGGCTGGAATATTGGGGCAGGTGGGACAGCATTTCGCCGTCAGGACCTGCCCGGACACCCCGCCCGAGTTTCGGTTTCAGTTCCGATGGCAGGTCTCCTGACTTGCGGGTCATTGCTCTGCCGACCTTCCCAGCCCATAGGCCAGTGGTATTTCGGCATTGCTTAACGCTTACAGTTGCGGGGGCAGTCGCGGACTTGGTTGATGCCTGCGTGACCAGACAAACCGCACCGTGTTCCCTTTTCATCCCGACCTCTTGTGGGGGCCGGAAACCATCACACAACCGCTAGCGTCTGATCGCGTTCCGAGTCAAGCCGATCTTTAGGCCGGACGTTTGGTCATGCTGGATGCGGTTTACGTTCCGGCCTAGTGTCGTCAGCATCGAAGGCAGGCAAACCGATTGTTTCAGCGAAAGCCGGGAATCATGTTGGATACGGAACAGACGGTGTTGATCGAAGATTTCCGCTTTCCGTCAGGGTCCGTGACCTTGTCGGCGCGGTTGCATCGGCCAGTGGGTGAGCCGGAAACCGTTGTCGTGCTGAACAGTGCCACAGGCGTGCCGCGTGACTATTATCAACACTTCGCGCGATGGCTGGCTACCGAGCGGGGGATAGCTTGCCTGACCTATGACTATCGGGACTACGGGCTTTCTTTGGTCGGTCGCCTGAAAGACGCAACTGCAACAATGGCGGATTGGGCATTGATCGACATGCCAGCGGCACGGGCCGAATTGCGCAGGCGATTTCCTAAGGCGCAGCACTGGACCATTGGCCATTCGGTCGGTGCGATGCTGGGGCCGGTGCAGCCGGATATCAACCAGATCGACCGTATGATCTGTGTGTGTTCGGGGCTGGTGACTTTGAAAGATCACCCATGGCCCTATCGGGGGTTGGCGGGGCTGTTTTGGTATGGCCATGCACCGCTGATGGTGCGGGCGCTTGGCTATCTGCCTGGCAAAGCAATCGGGTTTGGCTCGGACCTGCCAGCCTCGGTATACTGGCAATGGCGCAAATGGTGCACAGCTCCTCTTAGCTACGTTCCCGAGATCGGGCAGAATTTGCCTGATGCGCATTGGGGCAGTTCTGGAACAGCTGTGGATCTGTTCACGTTCGAAGACGACCAGATGGTTCCGCCCGAGGCGGTTTGGCGCCTTGCCGATCTGTATGGCCCCGGGGCCAGACGCCACCTTCTGAAGCCTGCCGAATTTGGGCTGCCGGAGATTGGTCACATAGGCGCATTTGCCCGGCGCAATGCAGCGGTCTGGCCGCGCCTGATCGCCTGATCAGACGCGACGCAGGTTTTCCATAACACCTTGCAGCTATGGCCGTTTGCGAAGCTTCTTGTCCTGCATGACACCGCGGACCATCTTGCCGAACGCCTTGTCCCGCGCCCGCGATTGCGCAACGGTTTCCGAGTTTCGCTGATCTTCGCGCCGCAGCTTGCGCCAACGGTCCAGCCGCGCCGGATCAAGAACGCCCTTGCCTATTGCGTTCTGCACGGCACAGCCGGGCTCGGTCTCGTGCTGACAATCCGAAAAGCGGCAGCTTTGGCCAAGCTCTGTGATGTCCGAGAACACGTTGTCGATCCCGTCCTGAGCGTCCAACAAACGCAATGCGCGCATTCCCGGCGTGTCAATCAGCCAGCCACCGTTACCCATCCGGTGCAACGCGCGCACCGTTGTCGTGTGCCTGCCCCGTGCGTCGTCTTCGCGAATTCCAGAGGTGGCGAGGTTTTGATCCGTCATGGCGTTGCTGAGCGTCGTTTTACCCACGCCCGACGACCCGACCAGCGCGCCGGTCTGGCCTTTGGGGCACCATGCCAGAACCTTTTCGATATCTGCCGGGTCCAGCGCATTGATCGCCAGTACCGACAAAAAAGGGTCCAGAGATTGCACTTGTCCCGAGAAACTGCCGGGGTCATCCGACTGGTCAGCTTTCGTCAGGACAACGACAGGATAACATCCGGCCTGATGTGCCAGCGCCAGATAACGTTCCAGCCGGGGCAGGTTGAAATCGGCGTTGCACGAGCTGACGATGAACAACACATCGACATTGGCTGCTATCAGTTGTGTTGCGGCACCTGTACCGGCAGCCCTGCGTTGCAGCAGGCTGCGCCGGTCCAGAATGTGACGCACGCGGTTTTCGGCGTCGGCAAGGACCCAATCCCCAACGGCATATGAACCGGTCGGATTATCCGGTGTCAGCAAAGGGATATCACCATCCGGGCTCAGCCCGATCAGACGGTCCCGATGTACCGATGCGATACGAAAGGGCGTGTCAGAAGGAAAAACCGCATGCTGCGCGGCAAAGTAAGAGGACCATCCCAGGTCCGAAAGCGTATAAGACATTTATCTGCCTGTTTTCAGAAACAGCAATGCCAACGGATGGCAAGCGCGCATCCGCAGGTCGTGTGTTCAGGCAGTCCGGTGATTCCGGTGAATCAGAACCAGTCTGCCCGAAGGGTTTTCACTACAATCATAAAGCCCTCCTGTGGCTGTGGTTCACGAAGTGAGAGGTTGGACATCGACCCAAGCGGGGCTCGTTGTGGCTGCTTCCTTCCGGACCTGACCAGGTTGGCGAGGCGCTCGCCCGCGCCAACCTCTCGAGTCCGGATATAGGGAAGGCAACGGGAAAAGACAACCCGTCAGAGCGTCAGGCGGATGCGTTCAAATCCCCTGCCATCCGAGCCCAGCAACACGGGATCGAACCTGCGCAACTCATCCAAATATTTCGGGGCGCCCGGACCTGTTCGAAGAATTGTTGTCACGCCCCGCTGCGGCATCAGCGAGAACGGGTAGGGCTGCGTGACGATCGGATCGGGCGGAAGGTGCTGCGCCAGGTAATCCCGCACAAGGTCCTTGATGCTCAGCGGTGGCAGGCTGATGAACTCAGACGTTGTCGCATGCGGGAAATGCCCGCCTCCGCTGGCGCGGTAATTGTTCAGCGCCATAACGAACATCTGCTCCGGTCGTACGGGGCGGCCTGCATATGTCAGATCGCTGATCCGCCTGTGGTCTGGATGGATCATTTTCCCCTGCGCATCGTATCGAGGCGGCTGAGTGGGGTCGATCTGATAAGACAGTCCAAACACGATGTCGAAATTGTACCCGGCCCGTTCAGGGTTGATCAGTTCGGGCTCGGAACCGGGCTTTAACTGGTTGAATACGCTGGCCGACATCTCCAACCAGTCCAGCAGATGCGCGCCGCTGATCCGGATTGCGCGCAGCTCGTTGGGAAACACATGCAGATCCGCGACATGGCGCAAACATATTTCTCCGGCGGGTACCTCGGTATAATGGCGGGGGCCTGAGCGCCCGCCGGATTTGGCAGGCGAAACAACCGACAGAATCGGCAGATCCGCCAGGTCTGTTCCCTGCAAAAGCGGGCGCAGTGCGGCGGCTTGCGCCGCAGCTACAAGGTTCAGCCCGCGATCCGGCGCACAGCAACTGAAATAGCTGTGCAATGTATCCGGGATATGTGCCACCGGTGCCGCAACGGATTGACGGGTCATACGATGCGCCACCTCACACAAGCCCGCAATTTCACGGTCTTCCCCGACGGCTGTGCCGTTGCTGATAACCGGGCGCAGTTCGACGCGGCTATCCCGGATTCGCACTTTGCCGTCCAGCCCGGCGGTCACGGCCAAATCGATAACCCCCAGGTAAGAGCCCGCTGATCCCGGCATGACAATGGGCGTTCCATGTACCAGCCCCGTCAGGTGATCGACCATCGGGGTATTGGCGTGGCTCTCTCCTGGAAGTGTCAGGTGGGTGTGCCCGGCCACAATGGCATCGATGCCTTTGATCGCGGCCAGAGGGATCACGGCGTTTTCCATCCCGGCTACCGGCTCGCTGCCCCCAAGGCCGGAATGAGCAAGCACCACGATGATATCACACCCCTCGTCGCGCAATGTCTGCGTCAGGGATTTAGCCGCAAGCAGGATATCCTCGACGACGATATCGTCATCCAGATTATGCGCCTCCCAACAGGTCGTTTGCGGCGGAAGAACCGAGAAGATGCCGATGCGAACGGGAATGTCTTCTCCGTTCAAAGACACGGTGCGGTCCAGAACCATGTGCCGCTGCCAGGGCTGAGGTCCATGCGTGCGATACAGGTTGCTGCAAATAACTGGGCAGGGGGCTTGCGTCAGGATGTTGCCCAATGTCGCCAGCCCGAACCCGAAATCATGGTTGCCCAGCCCGATCGCGTCATAATCCAGGGCTTCGAACGCCGTCATCATCGGATGGGCAGTGCCACTTTTGGCGGCCCAATCGCCCATTGGGGTTCCCTGCAACGAATCCCCGTTGTCCAACATCAGCACCAGCGCGCGTTCGGCCTCTTGTCGGGCAGCGCGGATCAGGCTGGCGGTGCGCGTCAATCCAATCGTCTGGTCTGGCGTGTCGGTGTAATAGTCAAAACCGGTCAGGTTCATATGCAGGTCGGTTGTGGCCAGAATGCGAATTTTCCCACTGTCACCAATGGGCTGTACCTGCGTCGAGGAGGGGATCTTCACTTTGAGTATTCTGCTATTGAATGTGGGTATTGATTAAATCCATCAAAATTCACTCTAGATGATTTTTCCGAGGCCACCATGCGGCTTTTCAGCGGCAGGGTGGTGGATTTTCTGTCCCTGAATAGCCATTGCAACACAGGCCGAGACGTGGCAGCCCTGTGCGCAAGACCAAAAGGAAATCCAATGAAAAACGCAGAGCAGGTAACCTTCGGGGGGTCGGGCCTCGATCGGGCGGCGCAGTATCGCGGAGATGCGAACAAGCTGGCCGAGGCGATGCACAACCCGGCCGCGAAGTGTGTCTTGCTATGGCGCGGAAAACTGCTGGTACAGGGTGAGGGGCTGGACCAGCTTGCGATGATCCCGATGACGCACCCGCTGATTAGCAATGGTCCCGGCGGCGTCATTGAATCCCCGGTGTTTTTGGGTCTGAGCGCTGACAGCGCCCCCGTGTTTGCCGTTGATATTTCCGCATGGACAGCCGAGGGGCTGGATCTGACCAGTCTGGGTGCCTTCGTGGACAAGTCCGAACAACAACACCCTGATTTACCGCAAGGCCACGTGTTTGCCGAACTGCGCCGGATCATGACACGGCTGTCGGCGCGCGATGCGGAACTGGCGGCAACGTCAAAGGCAATAATCGGCTGGCATGAAACACATCGCTATTGCGCACGATGCGGTGCCGCCAGCGAGGTGTCGCAAGGGGGATGGCAGCGCAGTTGCCCGTCCTGTGGCGGGCAGCACTTTCCGCGCACCGATCCGGTTGTGATCATGTTGATCACGCATGGTGACAGCGTGCTGATGGGCCGGTCTCCGGGCTGGCCTGACGGGATGTTCTCCTTGCTGGCGGGATTTGTTGAGCCCGGCGAAACGCTTGAGGCAGCAGTGCGCCGCGAAGTGATGGAAGAGGCGGGCGTGCCGGTGGGTGCGGTTTCGTACCTGTCCAGCCAGCCCTGGCCGTTTCCGGCCTCATTGATGTTTGGGTGTGCAGGTGAGGCGTTGTCACGCGACATCGTGATCGATCCGGTCGAAATAGAAGAGGCGATGTGGGTCAGCAAATCCGAAATGATGCAGGCCTTTGCAGGCGATCATCCTAGGCTATTGCCAGCGCGCAAGGGGGCAGTCGCTCATTTTCTGCTTCAGAACTGGCTTGCAGATACTCTGGACTGAGGAAACATTGGCTCAGTAATTACGACAGCAAAGGTCAGTATGCAGTTTTCAGCGCGCGAAGATATCGAAGCCCCCATCCAATCGGTATTCGACATGGTGTCGGATTTCGAACGGTTCGAGCGTATGGCAATGCGCCGCGGCATCGATGTGCGCCGTTTGGGCGGTGGCGCAGCGGTGACTGCCGGAACCGAGTGGAATACGGAGTTCAAACTGCGCGGAAAGCCGCGTCAGATGTCAGTGGTTATGACAGATTTCGACAGGCCTTCGCAAATGCGATTTGACGCTGCCAGCAAGGGCATTACCGGGTTCACGACCGTGGATTTTCTGGCCCTGTCCCCGCGCCGGACACGCCTGAGCATCGAGATGTCCCTGGCCGCCAAGTCCCTGCCGGCACGGTTGCTGTTGCAATCCATGAAGCTGGGACAGTCGAGGTTTCGCAAACAGTTCCAGGTGCGTCTCAGTGAATTCGCACGCGAGTTGGAGCAGAGGCACCTGCATGGGGGGTAAGACACAAGATCGCGCAGCAGGTGTGAAGGGATCGGACCACCTGAGTTTCAAACCCGCATCCGAAACCGATGCCGAAGGGGTCGCTGGCGTCCTTCACGATCTGGTCCTGGCTGGCAAACGGCGCAAAGCCCACGATGTCGATTTTGCCCTAAGGCACTATATTCGCCATCCAGATCAATTACGATGTACAATCGCCACGGACCCGAATGGTCACGTGCTCGGGTTCCAATCCCTGAAAGATGCGGTCGAAAACAACCCCTACGGCGTGTCAGTGGGGTGGGGCGTGATTGGAACCCATATCCGACCATCAGCCGCCCTGCTTGGGATCGGGCGCGCACTTTTCGCGCACACTCTGGACGCGGCCCTTGCGCGCGGTCTCCCTGCTATCGATGCAACAATTGGCGCAGGCAATACTGAAGGTCTGGCCTATTACGAAGCCATGGGTTTCCGGACGTACCGCACACAAGATGGGTCTGTGTCAAAGGTCTACCGGATTAACCGCTAGAGAGCGACGATTCCAGGCGCAGCGGCACGAGACATGGGGGGCCACCGGCATTGCAAACAGCTTCGAAAAAATGGGCAACAACGAAACAAGCTCAAAGGAATGCCATGGCGAACCGTGATTATCCGCGCGGATGTGCTGCCGGATAGACGCCCAGAACCTCGACATTGGTCGTGAAATGCTCAAGCTCGTCCATGGCCAGCTGCACGTTGCGGTCTTCGGGATGCCCGACAATATCCGCGTAAAACTGCGTCGCGGTGAAGGAGCCGTCGACCATATAGCTTTCCAGCTTGGTCATGTTGATCCCATTGGTGGCAAACCCGCCCATCGCTTTGTAAAGCGCGGCGGGGATGTTGCGGACCTGAAACACAAAGCTGGTGATCATCCCATGATCGCCCCGGCGGGACAAATCCGTTTCGCGCGACATGACAAGAAAGCGGGTCGTGTTGTCGTCATTATCCTCGATATGGCGGGCCAGAACGTTCAGGTTATAGATCTCAGCGGCCAGCTCGCTGGCCAGCGCGGCTGAATGCGGATTGCCTTCCTCAGCCACTTCGCGGGCGGCGCGGGCGTTATCGGGGCTGACGCGGCCGCGAATGCCGTGTTCCTTCAGAAAGCCCGCGCATTGCGGCAGCAGTACCAGATGCGAATGCGCCTCGGTGATGTCTTCCAGTTTTGCACCCGGTACGGCAAGAAGGTTGATGTGCACACGGACAAAGGCCTCATCGATGATATGCAGCCCGCTGTGAGGTAACAGCCGGTGAATATCGGCCACCCGTCCATAGGTCGTGTTCTCGACCGGAAGCATTGCCAGATCCGCAGCACCCGAGCGGACCGATTCGATCACATCCTCGAAAGTGCGGCAGGGCAGGGCTTCCATATCTGGCCGAGCGTTGCGGCAAGCCTCGTGACTGTAGGCGCCGGGTTCCCCCTGAAAGGCAATGCGATTGGTCATTTGGTCGATTCCATGCAACAAGTTCGCGATTTGGTCGTTTCGTCGCGGTGTCTATACCTTGCCTCTCGCAAGGGGAAGCCTTAGACAGCTGCCCAGACAGCTGAAATGGACTCGCGATCAATGTTCGACACGATGACAGTAACCAAGGCCGCCGCAGGCCTGTTCGGCACATTCCTGGTGCTGCTTCTGGCCAAGTGGGGGGCAGATGTCCTCTATTCTTCCGGTGGCCATGGCTCGGCTGAGGCCGCCTACATTATCGAAACCGAAAGCTCGGGCGAAAGCGCCGACGGTGAAGAAGTGGTCTTCGAAGACCTGCTGGCCGCCGCAGACGTCGAGAGCGGCGCAAAAGTGTTCCGCAAATGCACCGCGTGCCACAAGCTGGAAGACGGCGCAAACGGCACCGGCCCCTACCTGTACGGTGTGGTTAATCGCCCGGTCGCCTCGGCCAACGGTTTCACCGGGTACTCGGCCAGTATGCAGGCGCATGGCGGCAACTGGACACCCGAAGCGCTGGATGCCTTCCTGACCAAGCCGGGCAATTATATCTCGGGCACTTCGATGAGCTTTGCCGGCCTGAAAAAGCCGCAGGATCGCGCCGACGTGATTGCCTATCTGCAGACAATCGGCAACTGATTGCCTGAGCGATCAGAACCATTCAAAGCCGCTGCCGCAACGCAGCGGCTTTTTTGTCTGAAGAAACCTTCACAAAGTGCTCACGCATTCTAAACTTGAATCTGCACGTGCTGGCACTTTAGCTAGCGGTTACGACATTGACGGTGACAATGACCGAGAGGATGAGCCACATGAAATCCCTGATGCCTGCTGCACGTGATCTCGAGGTAAGGCCATGGGTTGGCATTTTGGGGCTCTGTGCCGCGCTGATTGCTCCGCATACAGCCCAGGCGCTGGATGAGGGGGTCACCCGCAGCCACGGGTATTCGTATTTCGGAAATCTGGATTACCCGGCGGACTATGCGCATCTGAATTATGTGAATCCCGACGCCCCCAAAGGCGGCGAGCTTTCGCTGGCAGCTTCGGGAACGTTCGATTCCCTCAACCCCTATTCGCGAAAGGGGCGTGCCGGTGCGCTGACCACATTGCAATATGACCGTCTGTTTGAAAGTGCCGAAGACAGTGTCGGGCAGTATTACGGCGTAGTTGCGGAAAGTCTGGAATATGACGAAGGGCGCAATTACGTCATTTTCCATTTGCGCCCCGAAGCAACTTTTTGGGATGGCACGCCTGTCACGGCGGAAGATGTTGTCTACAGCCACCGTTTGTTCATCGAACAGGGCCTGCCATCTTACGCGCAGGCCGTTGGCCGTATGGTGACAGGAGCCGAGGCGTTGGATGACCATACCGTAAAATTTACATTCAATCCCGAAGT
This sequence comes from Ruegeria sp. YKSF131, assembly GCF_059612645.1. Taxonomy (NCBI): domain Bacteria; kingdom Pseudomonadati; phylum Pseudomonadota; class Alphaproteobacteria; order Rhodobacterales; family Roseobacteraceae; genus Ruegeria; species Ruegeria sp. YKSF131. The sequence goes on from NZ_JBXWQZ010000024.1 coordinate 19,537, forward strand.
CACTCGCCGCAGCCTGATCGAAACCGTCGGCTCAACTCCTGTTTTCTCAAAAGCATGGTTTGAGGCAGATGAGACACGGCGCCTGGATGAACCACGGCTGGAAGTGGCGGTGGGCTCTGGCCCCTACAAGCTCGACAGCTACGACATCAATCGCCGCATCGTTTACAAACGCCGGGACGATTATTGGGGCAAGGACCTGCCTTTCAATGTCGGACGCAACAACTTCGATACAATTCGGGTCGAGTATTTCGCCGATCAGACGGCAGCGTTCGAAGGTTTCAAGGCGGGTGAATATACATTTCGGATTGAAAGTGATCCCAAGCTTTGGGCGACCGGGTATGATTTCCCGAAGCTGGATGAAGGCACCGTTATTCGGGATGAGATCGCAGATGGCAGCCCGCCGACACCTTCGGGCTTTGTCTTCAACCTTGGGAAACCGCAATTCGCCGACAAGAATGTCCGCAAGGCCCTGGCCTTGGCCTTCAATTTCGAATGGACGAACGAGTCATTGTTGTTCGGCCTGAACACGCCGCGGAATTCTTTCACGCAAGGAACCCCGATCGAGGCGCAAGGCCTGCCCGAAGGGGCTGAGCTGGCGTTCCTGCAGGCGTTGGGCGGCGTCGTTCCCGAAGATGTCCTGACGGAACCCGCTGTAGTGGCGCACGAATCAAACCCTGCACGCCTGAATGACCGACAAAACCTGCGCAAAGCTGCCAGGTTATTGGACGAGGCAGGCTGGTCCGTCGGCGAAGGCAATATTCGCCGCAATACCGAAGGGCAGACTTTGAAGGTGAATATTCCATATCCTTCAAACCTGCCGACCTCGACCGCAACGATGATCGAAACCTATGTCCAAAACCTACAATCCATCGGTGTGGATGCCTCGACCGAGAAAGTTGACCCGGCGCAATACACGTTGCGCAGCCGCGAGCGGGATTATGACATGGTCTATTCCACGCGCTACGGGTCGTTTTTGTCTACCGGGGGCGGTCTGAGCCAGATGTACGGATCGGAAGAAGCGGCTTTTAGCCTGTTCAATCCGGCAGGTCTGGCCAGCCCCTTGGTCGACGCGATCATCGAGGCGTCCTTTGAAACTGACAATCAGGCCGATCAGGACACGGCGTTAATGGCTTTGGATCGCGCCTTGAGGTACGAGTTTTTCGTAATCCCCGTGGGGTACATCGCAGAATACTGGACAGCATATTACGATATGTACGAATACCCGGAAAACCTGCCGCCCTATTCGCTGGGTTATCTGGATTTGTGGTGGATCAATCCGGAAAAACAGGCTGCGTTGAAAGCGAAAGGCGCGCTGCGATAACATGGGCGCCTATATTCTAAGACGCTTATTGCTGATCATTCCGACTCTTCTGGGTATCATGATCGTCAACTTCACGCTGGTCCAGTTCGTACCTGGTGGGCCGGTCGAACAGATCATCGCGCAAATCGAAGGTCAAGGTGACGTATTCGCCGGGTTTGCCGGGGGGGGCGACGCCGGAGCGGGTTCCGAACCGGCGGGCGGTGTCTTCGACGACAAATATGTCGGCGCACGCGGCCTTCCGCCCGAGTTTATTGCCGAGCTGGAAAAAGAATTCGGCTTCGACAAGCCCCCGCTGGAACGGTTCCTGAATATGATGGGCAACTATCTGACGTTTGATTTTGGCGAGAGTTATTTCCGCTCGATCAGCGTGATCGATCTGGTGCTTGAAAAGATGCCGGTCTCGATCTCGCTGGGGCTGTGGTCGACCCTGATTGCCTATCTGGTCTCGATCCCGCTGGGTATTCGAAAGGCGGTCAAGGATGGATCGCAATTCGATACCTGGACAAGCGGGGCGATTATTGTGGCCTATGCCATTCCGGGCTTTTTGTTTGCGATCCTGCTGCTGGTGCTCTTCGCTGGCGGATCATATTGGCAAATCTTCCCGCTGCGCGGTCTGACGTCGGACAATTGGGACAGCCTGAGTTTCTTTGGCAAGATCACGGATTATTTCTGGCACATAGCGCTGCCGACGATTGCGTTGACGATCTCGGCCTTTGCGACGCTGACCTTGCTGACCAAGAACTCGTTTCTGGACGAGATCAAGAAACAGTACGTCATGACTGCCCGCGCCAAAGGGTTGAGCGAGCGCAAGGTGCTCTATAATCATGTCTTCCGAAACGCGATGCTGATCGTGATCGCAGGGTTCCCGGCCGTGTTCATCGGTGTGTTCTTCGGGGGGTCGATCATTATCGAGACGATCTTTTCGCTGGATGGTCTGGGCCGATTAGGGTTCGAGGCTGCCGTTGCGCGCGATTATCCGGTGATCTTCGGCACGCTGTTCATCTTCGGTCTGATGGGGCTGGTCGTCGGCATCATCAGCGACCTGATGTATGTGCTGGTCGACCCGCGCATCGATTTCGAAAAGCGGGAGGGGTAAATGGCTTTGTCCCCGCTGAACCAGCGCCGCTGGAGCAACTTCCGCCGCAACAGACGGGCCTTCTGGTCGCTGATCATCTTCTCGATCCTGTTTGGCCTGTCGCTCTTTGCCGAGTTTATCGCCAACGACAAACCCATCCTTGTGAAATATCGGGGAGAGTACTTTACGCCGATCTTCAACTTCTACGCCGAAACCGAATTTGGCGGCGATTTCCAGACCGAAGCGATCTATCGAGACCCCGAAGTTCAGTGCCTGATCGACAGCGGTGGATTGGAAGACTGTTTCGATGATCCCGAAGGCATCATCGAACAGATCAACGCCGGAACGTTCCAGGCTGAGGGTTTTGAACGCGGCTGGTCGCTCTGGCCGTTGATCCCCTATTCCTTCAATACCTCGGTGGACCGCCCCGGCGCGGCGCCCCTGCCGCCCAACGGCCAGAATCTGCTGGGTACCGATGATACCAAGCGCGACGTGCTGGCCCGCGTGATTTACGGCTTTCGTTTGTCGATCCTGTTCACGCTGCTTGTGACGGGCGCGGCAAGCCTGATCGGGATTTTCGCCGGGGCCATACAAGGGTTCTTTGGTGGGTGGCTGGACCTGATCTTTCAGCGGATCATCGAAATCTGGTCCGCAACCCCGTCGCTTTACGTCATCATCATCATGTTTGCGGTGCTGGGGCGAAGTTTCTGGTTGCTGGTCGCGCTGATGATCCTGTTCAGTTGGACCGGGCTGGTTGGCGTGGTGCGCGCCGAGTTCCTGCGGGCGCGGAACCTTGAATATGTGCGCGCCGCGCGGGCGCTGGGTGTTGGCAACATGACGATCATGTTCCGTCATATGCTGCCCAATGCGATGGTGGCCACGCTGACCTTCATGCCGTTCATCGTCACCGGAACCATCGGCGGGCTGGCTTCGCTGGATTATCTGGGCTTTGGTCTGCCGTCCTCGGCCCCCTCGCTGGGAGAGCTGACCTTGCAGGCCAAGCAGAACCTTCAGGCCCCGTGGCTGGCCTTCACCGCCTTCTTCACCTTTGCCATTATGCTGTCGCTGCTGGTCTTCATCTTCGAAGGCGTTCGCGATGCGTTTGATCCCAGAAAGACCTTCTCATGAGCTTGCTGGATGTGAAAAACCTCAAGGTCTCGTTCCGTCAGGATGGGCAGGTCAACGCGGCGGTCAAAGGCGTGTCCTTCACTGTGGACCGGGGTGAAACCGTCGCGCTGGTGGGCGAATCCGGATCAGGAAAATCCGTGACGGCGTTATCGACCGTTTCCCTGCTGGGCGACAGCGCGTTGGTCGACGGCTCGGTCACCTATGACGGGCAAGAGATGATTGGCGCCTCGGAACAGCGTCTGATGGATGTGCGGGGCAACGACATCAGCTTTATCTTTCAGGAGCCGATGACCTCGCTGAACCCGTTGCACACGATCCAGAAACAGATGGCTGAATCGCTGGCCCTGCATCAGGGTGTGGCGGGCGATGTGGCGCGGGACAGGATTGTCGAGTTGCTGACCAAGGTCGGTATCCGCGATCCTCAAGACCGGCTGGACAGCTATCCGCATCAGTTGTCGGGCGGTCAGCGGCAACGGGTGATGATCGCAATGGCCCTTGCCAACAAACCGGACATCCTGATCGCGGATGAGCCGACAACGGCTCTGGATGTGACCATTCAGGCGCAGATCCTCGAACTGCTGGCTGAATTGCAGAAATCGGAAAACATGGGGATGCTGTTTATCACCCATGATCTGGGCATCGTGCGCCGCATCGCCGACCGGGTCTGTGTGATGAAAGACGGCGAGATTGTCGAAACCGGCGTGACGGCCGAGATATTCGAAAACCCGCAGCACCCCTATACCCGCAAACTTCTGGCGGCGGAGCCGTCGGGTCGGCCTGAACCCGTTGCCTCAGATGCGGAAGAGGTCGCACGCACCGACCACCTTAAGGTCTGGTTTCCGATCCAGCGCGGGTTTCTGAAGCGAACGGTTGGATATGTGAAAGCGGTGAACGACGCGACCCTTAGCGTGCGCGCGGGTGAGACGTTGGGGATTGTTGGCGAAAGCGGGTCAGGCAAGACCACGCTGGCGCTGGCCATGATGCGGCTGATCGCGTCCGAGGGTGGCATCACCTTTCGCGATCAGGACGTGCGCAAATGGTCCACGCGGGAACTGCGCCGGTTGCGCAAGGACATGCAGATCGTGTTTCAGGACCCGTTTGGCAGCCTCAGCCCGCGGATGACCTGCCAGCAGATCATTGCGGAAGGTCTGGCCATTCACAAAGTCGACCCGGACCGCGCGCCACGCGAACTTGTGGCCGAGGTGATGACCGAAGTGGGGCTTGATCCGGCGACGATGGATCGATACCCGCACGAGTTTTCTGGCGGTCAGCGTCAGCGCATCGCCATTGCGCGCGCGATGGTTCTGCGTCCCAAACTGCTGGTTCTGGACGAGCCGACCAGTGCGCTGGATATGACCGTTCAGGTTCAGATCGTCGATCTGCTTCGCAATCTGCAACAGAAATACGGGCTGGCCTATCTGTTCATCAGCCATGACCTGAAAGTGGTCCGTGCCATGTCGCACAACGTGATCGTCATGCGAAACGGCGATGTGGTCGAAATGGGCGCGGCAGAGGATTTGTTCGAAAACGCCCAGACCGACTATACCCGCGAATTGATCGCAGCGGCGGGCTGAGAACAGCCCGCCCGGTGTCGCGAGTCAGGCGCTGGCTTTTTCTCGCGCCGATAACTGGGGCACAGGCCCGCGCAGTTCTTCATAGTGATCAAAGCTCAGCTTGACCCACCCAGTTCCACGTGTGGCACTGGCAAGGGTGCGGTGCAGCTCGTCCTCGGCAACGGCGGGCAACTGGGCGTTGAATATCTCCCAGCCCGTTGCATTCGGGTTGCCCTCAAATCCCAGAACCTGCCCCTGAAGGGTGCTGATCGTTGGTACGAGATCGCCCACAAAGGCCGAGGGTAAGTGTATCTCGGCGCTCAGGATCGGTTGCAGGACCACAGGTTTGGCTTGCGGCAATGCCTCGCGCACGGCGTTCTTGCCTGCGGTCCGGAAGGCATAATCCGAACTGTCCACATTGTGGTGTTTGCCATCGCTCAGGGTCACTTTGACATCAACTACGGGAAAGCCTTCGGGGCCTTGTTCCAATGCGTCCTTGGCTCCGTGTTCCACAGACGGGATGTAGTTCTTGGGAACGGCGCCGCCCTTGACCACCTCATCGAACTGGAACCCCGATCCGCGCGGCAATGGCGCGACCGATATTACCACATCCGCGAATTGCCCCGCGCCGCCGGATTGCTTGCGATGGCGATGGCGATGCTCAACCGTTGCGCGGATGGTTTCGCGATAGGCGGTTTCCACCTGTTCCGCCTCGATCTCGATCCCGAAATCCTCTGCCAGCTTGGCGGTCACGCGGCGCATATGTTGCGGACCTTGCGAGCCCAGAATCGAATGGCCGCTCATCTCATCCTGTTGCAGATGCAGGCCCGGATCGATTTCGGCCAGACGGCTCAGGGCGTTTGACAGGCGCACATCGTCCCGCTCATGCGCGGGCGAGACGACTTGACGATGCGCAACCGGATGAGAAGACGCCCATTCCGGCAACTCTGTCGCGGAGGAACTGTCATAAATGTATCCGGGGTTGAGGTGATCGGATTTGACCGCCAGTCCGATCTGCCCGGCCTCCAGCGCGGCGATCTGGGTCTTGGCGTCCAGTGTTGTCAGGTTGCCGACCGTTTCACCGCCCAACGCCTCATGGGCTTTTACCCCGTCCCCAAGGCCGCGCAGAACGATGATCTTTCCGATATGCTTTTTGACATCCGCAAAGCCCGCGATGGCACGGGCGTTTTCGGCGGCCTCGTCTCGTCCGGCGGCGATATCAAACTCGGGGGCCTCATGACGCAGCGCTTTCATCAGGCGCGTCAGCCCGTTGCCGTGGCTTGCGGCGCCCAGACAGGCTGGGATCAACTGATGATTCTGCAAAACCTGCGCGGCCAGCTCATAAACCTCATCGCTTGGGGGCTGTTTGTCTTCAATCAACTGTTCCAGCAGGTGGTCATCGAAATCGGAAAGTGTCTCAAGCAACTCGGTCCGGGCTTCCTGCTCGCGATCCTCGACAGATTTGGGCAGCTCTATCAGGGCCGACGGCTGGCCCTCCTGATACTTCCACGCCCGTTCCGAGATCAGATCGACCGCGCCGATGATCGTGTCGCCCTCGCGGATCGGAACCTGACGCAGGGCGATGTGGTGCGTGCAGTAGGTTTGCAGCGCCGCGATGATGTCGCGGATGCGGCCATTGGGGTTGTCCATGCGGTTGATGAAAAGAAAACAGGGAATGCCTGCCTCTTCCACCAGCCGAAGATACGGCGCACACAGCACGGCGGCATTTGGATCGGGCGGTACCACGATAACGGCAGCATCCGAGATCGCCATGGCTGGGCCGACATACGCGAGGGAATCGCCACCCCCATCCACGTCGATCGCGCACCAGGGCTCGTCCAGGTAAGAAAAACCGTGCAAGTGCACGGTTCCGGAAACATCGAATGTGGTCGGGCGCCCGTCGAGGCGGCTGATGGCCTCGACCAGGGTAGATTTGCCCGACTGGCTGGGCCCGAGGACGGTGAATACGCGCATGAGTGTTGTCCCTCTTTCAGGTTGCAGAATGGCTGCACGAAAAGGGCCGTCCGACGCAGTCGCGTCAGCTAGGACTGTCTGTAATTTGCCCGCCTCAGGCCGCAGGGCGAAACATCACCCCACAGCTTGAGTGTGGAAAAAACCGCAGGCGTGCGTCAAGCCCCCGATGTGTTTTGTACTCAACGGGCTGAATGTTGCCCGAAAAAAAGGTCAGATCGCCGAGCTGTGCCCGGCTTTGCTGAGGTCGTATGCGTCGAAGCTGCGGGCAACCATCCGGGTCAGCGCCCTCGCCTCGGGGGGGATGAACAGCCCTTCCTCGCTGATTTGCAGCAGCCCGTCGAATGAGGCGTTGGCGGCACGATACATCTCATTCAGCGCTGCGGCCGAGATATCGTGATCGCGCAGGATTTCAGCCGAATCGATCCGGAAATCGCACATCAGCGCTTCGATCAGACGGGCGCGCAGAATATCCTGACCTTTGAACAGGTGCCCGCGGGATGTCGAAAACTGCCCGTTGCGGATGGCTTTTGTATGGGCGGATGTGGCCGGGGCATTCTGCGCATAGCCTTGTGGAAAGCGCGAGATCGAGCTGGCCCCGACACCGATCAACACATCGGCCTGATCGTCGGTATAACCCTGGAAGTTCCGCTTCAGACGACCCGCGCGCAGGGCCTGGGTCAGCCCGTCATCCTGCGTGGCAAAATGGTCGATGCCGATCTCGGCGTAGTTGTCCCACAGGAACAGGCGGCGGGCGGTGTCGAACAGTTCCAGCCGTTGTTCGGGCGTTGGCAGTGCGTCCGACGGGATCAGCTGCTGCCGTTTGGCCATCCACGGCACATGGGCGTACCCATAAAGCGCCACGCGGTCCGGGCTGAGCGACAAAAGCTTCTGCACGCTTTCCGTCATCCGGGCCTTGGTCTGATGGGGCAGCCCGTAAAGGATATCCGCGTTCAGGCTGGCAATGCCACGTGCGCGGATCATGTCGATCGCGTCGCGCGTTGTATCGTAGCTTTGAATGCGGCCAATGGTTTTCTGGATTTCATCGTCGAAATCCTGCACTCCAATCGAGGCGCGGTTCATGCCTGCCTCTGCCAGCGCATCCAGACGCGCCTCGTCAATCTCGTTCGGATCGATTTCAACCGAAAACTCGGCGTCCGGCCCCATGGGGACGATCCCCAGAATGTGCTGTGCCAGATCACGCATCAGCTGGGCGTTCAGCAACGTTGGCGTACCGCCGCCCCAGTGCAGGCGCGACAGCACCACATCCGCGGGCAGGCGCGCCGCCAGCAGGTCCAGCTCGGCTTTCAGAACATCCACATATGCAATCACCGGATTGTCGGTTTGTGTGCCTTGCGTCCTGCAGGCGCAGAACCAGCACAGCCTGCGGCAGAACGGGACGTGGATATAAAGGGATATGGCGCTGCCGGGCTCGATTCCCGAAATCCAGTCGCCAAACATGTCCGCCCCCACGTCATTGTTGAAATGGGGCGCTGTGGGATAGCTTGTGTAACGCGGTACTTTCGCGTCAAAAAGTCCAAGCTTTGCCAATTGTGGTTTCACTATCATGACGATACCCTTAGGGGGCAGGCGACTTAGGTGCTTTGACGGAGATCAAGTGGAAACGCAGATGACAATAAAAGCACAGTTCGATCATTCAAATTGCGCAGACTGCCCGATACGACATCGCGCGGTCTGCGCCCGCTGTGACGCTGACGAACTGGAAGCGCTTGATGCCATTAAGTATTACCGCAGTTTCGAAGCGGGTCAGACCATCATCTGGTCGGGCGACCAGATGAATTTCGTCGGTTCAGTCGTCGCGGGAATCGCGTCGCTGACACAAACGATGGAAGACGGGCGCACCCAGATGGTTGGTCTTCTCTTGCCCAGCGATTTCGTCGGTCGCCCGGGGCGCGACATTGCGCCTTACGATGTGCAGGCGACAACGGATGTCGTGATGTGCTGTTTCCGCAAGAAACCATTTGAAGAGCTGATGAACGAAACGCCACACATCGCGCATCGCCTGCTACAGATGACGTTGGACGAGCTTGATGCTGCCCGTGAATGGATGCTGGTTCTGGGTCGCAAGACAGCGCGCGAAAAAATCGCCAGCCTGATATCGATCATTGCCCGCCGGGATGCGTCGATTGGTCAAAAGGGCCTGTCGGGACCGATCGTGTTCGATCTGCCCCTGACCCGAGAGGCCATGGCGGATTATCTGGGACTTACGCTTGAGACGGTCAGCCGCCAGATCTCAGCTCTGAAGAAGGACGGTTTGATCTTGCTGGAAGGCAAACGTCACGTGACCATCCCCGATCTTGGCCGGCTCATGGAAGAAGCAGGCGACGATTCCGATGGCGGGTTTCTGGTATGACCGGTCTTTCGCTCGGCAGAACTCGCTTACCGCGACCATCCGGTCGGTTCACGAACTAACATAGGAGTGTGGCATGGGGTTCAGCAGTCTGTTGGCAATGCTGTTCATTGGCGCAATCGCCGGATGGCTGTCGGGAAAGATCATGGAGGGCCGTGGGTTCGGCCTGATCGGCAACATTATCGTCGGCATCGTAGGTGCGTTCCTGTCGGGCATGATCTTTCCGGCGCTAGGATTTTCTGTTGGCGGGGGCCTGTTGTCGTCGATCCTTTTCGCAACAATTGGGGCCGTGATCCTTTTGTTCCTGATCGGCCTCATTCGTCGGGGGTGAAAAAAAGCCGCCTGTCGAGGCGGCTTTTAGCTTGTTTAGGTCAGTGCGCCAGGAACACCGGAACCGAGGATTGTTCCAGCATGTTCCGGGTCGCCCCGCCCAGAATGGCTTCGCGAAAGCGGGAGTGGCCATAAGCGCCCATCACAATCATGTCCGATTCGGTATCCGTCGCGTGGCGATTAAGGATATCCGAGACGCGGGTCATGGTCTTGCTGAGCACATCGATCTCGCATTTGACACCATGACGGGCCAGCATCTGGGACAGCATCCCACCCGGGTCCGACCGGTCTGGCCCGTGCTGTGGTGGGTCAATAACCACAATACGGACGATCTCGGCCCGTTTGAGGAAGGGCAGGGCCCGCCGGATGGCGCACATGGCCTCGACGCTTTCGTTCCAGGCGATCATGATGTTGCCCGGCACTTTCAACGGCGCGCCGCTGTCGGGAACCACAAGAACAGGGCAATGTCCTTCGAACATGGCCGCTTCGATAATGGGCTCGGCCTCGGCCCCCCGACCTTCACCATACGGATGTGGCAGGATCACAAGGTCGGAAAACCGGGCCCGGTGCGCGACGTGGCGCCCGATATCGGCAATTTGTGCAACGCCGTGTTCGGCGGACCAACGCACGCCGGATTTGCCGAGATAGTCATTGGCAAAGGCCAGCAAATCCTGTGCCTCGGCATTGGCCCGGTTCAGCGTTTCCTGAACGATCAAAGCATTGGCACCCGCATAATAGTAACCTGTCTGACTGCGATCGACGCCCAGACACAGGACTTCGGCATGGGCATCCTGAGCCTCGGCCAGGGCCACAATCTGCGCCAAAGCAGCCTGTGCAGTCTGCGTTTCGGTCATGACTGTGAGAAGAGATTTGTACGCCATTTTGACCTCATTTTTCGGGCAATTGGTCTCATGTGACCTGTTAGCCCTTTTCTACTACCATGCGTGTCATAGAAAACGCTGGACTGTCTTGATACAGATCAAAGCAATGAAGGTGGCCGTGCTTCAGAACGGCAGCCAGTCAAATGGGTTTCGCGCGTCATAAGAATCAAAAGCGCGCGGAGCATGGCAAAGGGACGCAATATGTCGAATTACATCAAGCTGATCGTGCTTGGTCTGATCGCGCTGTTTGCAGCGATCGGAACCAATTATGCACGCGATTTGGCGTATCAGGTACATGCGCTGCTGGTGATGCTCATCGCCGGTGGCCTGTTCATCTGGACGCTTCGAAACACTGACGAGCCAGATATTCAGATCGACCGCTCGGGCGAATACATGGATGGCGTGATCCGCTATGGCGTGATCGCAACTGCCTTTTGGGGCGTGATCGGGTTCCTCGCCGGGACGTTTATCGCGTTTCAGCTGGCGTTTCCGGTACTGAACTTCGAATGGGCGCAGGGTTATTTGAATTTTGGTCGTCTGCGTCCGTTGCACACTTCGGCGGTCATTTTTGCATTTGGCGGTAACGCATTGATCGCAACCTCGTTCTATGTGGTTCAGCGTACCAGCGCGGCGCGGCTTTGGGGCGGCAACCTCGCGTGGTTCGTGTTCTGGGGCTATCAGCTGTTCATCGTTCTGGCCGCAACCGGCTATGTGCTGGGCGGAACGCAGTCCAAGGAATATGCCGAACCTGAATGGTATGTCGATCTGTGGCTGACCATTGTTTGGGTCGCCTATCTGGCGGTCTACCTGGGTACGATCATCAAGCGGAAAGAACCCCACATCTATGTGGCCAACTGGTTCTATCTGGCCTTTATCGTCACCGTCGCCATGCTGCATCTGGTCAACAACATGACCATCCCGGTCAGCATCTGGGGTTCGAAATCGGTCATCGTCTGGTCGGGTGTGCAGGATGCCATGATCCAGTGGTGGTATGGCCACAACGCTGTGGGCTTCTTCCTGACCGCGGGTTTCCTGGGCATGATGTACTATTTCATCCCGAAACAGGCCGAACGCCCGGTGTTTTCGTACAAGCTGTCGATCATCCACTTCTGGGCGCTGATCTTCCTGTATATCTGGGCCGGTCCACACCACCTGCACTATACCGCGCTGCCTGACTGGGCGTCGACGCTGGGTATGGTGTTCTCGGTGATCCTGTGGATGCCGTCCTGGGGCGGTATGATCAACGGTCTGATGACGCTGTCGGGTGCCTGGGACAAGCTGCGCACCGATCCGGTGATCCGCATGATGGTCATCTCGGTCGGCTTCTACGGCATGTCCACCTTTGAAGGTCCGATGATGTCGATCCGTGCTGTGAACAGCCTCAGCCACTACACCGACTGGACCATTGGTCACGTGCATTCGGGCGCGCTGGGCTGGAACGGCATGATTACCTTTGGCGCGCTGTACTTCCTGGTGCCCGTGCTTTGGAAGCGCGAGCGTCTGTACTCGCTGCAGATGGTCAGCTGGCACTTCTGGCTCGCCACGATCGGCATCGTGCTTTATGCCGCGTCGATGTGGGTCACCGGTATCATGGAAGGCCTGATGTGGCGTGAAGTGGATGCAAATGGCTTCCTGGTGAACTCGTTCGCTGACACCGTGGCCGCCAAGTTCCCGATGTATGTGGTGCGTGCTCTGGGTGGCGTTCTGTTCGTCGCTGGCGCCGTGATCATGTGCTACAACCTGTGGATGACTGTGCGGAAAGCGCCGGCCAAAGAGGCCAGCCTGACCGTCGCGGTCCCTGCTGAATAGAGGGAGGGCCGGAGCAATGGCAATTCTCGACAAACATAAGATCCTCGAGACCAACGCGACCCTCCTGCTGATCTTCAGCTTTCTGGTCGTGACCATCGGTGGCCTGGTGCAGATCACCCCGCTGTTCTATCTTGAGAACACCATCGAGAAGGTGGAGGGCATGCGCCCTTACACCCCTCTCGAAATGGCAGGGCGTGAAATTTACATCCGCGAAGGTTGCTATGTCTGCCACAGCCAGATGATCCGCCCGATGCGGGACGAGGTCGAACGTTATGGCCACTACTCGCTGGCGGCTGAATCGATGTATGACCACCCGTTCCAGTGGGGATCAAAGCGTACCGGACCTGATCTGGCGCGTGTCGGTGGCCGCTATTCGGATCAGTGGCAGATGGACCACCTGCGCGACCCTCAGTCTGTGGTGCCTGAATCGGTGATGCCCAAATACGGCTTCCTCGAACATCGCAAGATCGACGGCAAGTATATCGGTGACATCATGGCGACCAATGCGGTTGTCGGCACCCCTTATACCGACGAGATGCTGGAAAACGCGGTTGCCGATTTCAGCGCGCAGGCCGACCCGGACAGTGACTACGACGGTCTGCTGGAGCGGTACGGTGACAAGGTCAACGTACGCAACTTCGATGGTCAGCCTGAACTGACCGAAGCCGACGCGCTGATCGCCTATCTGCAAATGCTGGGTACGCTGGTCGATTTCTCGACCTTTACCCCGGATGCAAGCCGTTAACAGGAGGGTGGGATGGAAGAATACACACTTCTTCGACAGTTCGCGGATAGCTGGATGCTGCTTGTGTTGTTTGCCTTCTTCGTTGGCATCGTGATCTGGGTTTTCCGCCCCGGTGCCAGCAAGGAATACAAGGACACTGCCAACATCCCCTTCCGGCATCAAGACAAACCCGCCACACCCAAGGAGGCGCGGCAATGAGCAAGACACCTGATAAACAGCCGGGCGATCCAAATACAACCGGGCACAGCTGGGACGGGATTGAGGAATTCGACAATCCTATGCCGCGCTGGTGGCTATGGACCTTCTACGCCACCATCTTCTGGGGCGTGATCTATACGATCATGTTTCCGGCCTGGCCCTTGGTCCACGGCGCGACAGCCGGTGTGCTGGGATGGTCAACCCGAGAAAACGTTCAGCAGGACATGGTTGCCTTCGAAGAGGCAAACGCGCCCTGGAACGCCAAGCTGGTGGAAACTTCGCTGGAAGACATCGCCAAGGATGCAGAACTGCAGCAATATGCCGTGAACTCGGGAGGTGCGGTGTTCCGGACCTGGTGCGCACAATGCCATGGTTCGGGTGCGCAGGGTGCGCCGGGTTTCCCGAACCTGTTGGATGATGCCTGGCTGTGGGGCGGAACGCTGGACGATATCGTTTACACCGTCAGCTACGGTATCCGGAACGAAGAAAGCGCCGATGCGCGCTATTCCGAGATGCCGGCATTTGGCGAAATCCTCGAACATGAGGAAATCACGCAGGTGGTCCAGTACGTCATGTCGCTGAGCAATGCCCAGACCGACGATGCGGCAGCGCAGGCAGGTAAAGTTGTCTTCGAAGACAACTGTGCGGCCTGCCACGGCGAGGATGGCACAGGCGATATCTTCCAGGGTGCGCCGAACCTGACTGACGCGATCTGGCTTTACGGTGGCAGTGAAGAAATGCTGACGGAAACCGTAACTTACAGCCGCTTTGGTGTCATGCCGAACTGGGATACCCGCCTGACCGAGGCGCAGATTCGCGCCGTATCTGCCTATGTCCACCAGTTGGGCGGCGGTCAGTAAGATCTAAAGAACACCTTCGGGCGGTTCGCCGCCCGAAGGCTGGGGCACCGGCTGTTCCATCTGTTCGCGCGTTTCCTGAACAGCCGGTGCTTTTTTCCCACAATAAGGCCACTTAAACCTGTGGTCCAGATTCAGGTTTACTGTTACCTGCGTCAAAAGTTGTTCGGATCCACCTCGCGCGGGTTTTTAATCCACCAATGACCTTCCGGCAGCCAACGGCGTTTGTGGCGACCCGGTTTTGGCACATCGCGAATATGCGGCGCATTGATCCGGGTTGCGGTCATGAAAGATCTGGCAAAAACGGTCAGCATGGTTGGTCTCCTCTGCAAGGGTATCTCTGCAATAAAGATTGACCTTTGAAGTGCTGAATGCGACTCAAATACCATTCCATAGTGTAAGTCAGGGTTACATATGAATTGGTTGTCGCTTCCCCCATTGGCCGCGCTGAGGGCGTTTGCGGCATTTGCTGAAAAACGCAATGTCGTCGAAGCTGGTGCTGCGTTGAACGTAAGCCATGCGGCGATTAGCCAGCAGTTGCGCGTACTTGAGAACCATCTGGGTGCTGCCTTGCTTGATCGAACAGGCAAGGCCCTGACCCTAACCGCCGATGGTGAACATCTGGCCCGAGCCCTGCAACTTGGGTTTGGCGCGATCGAGGCGGCAGTGGGGGATTTGGTGCGGTCTGGTCAGGACCGCCCGGTCCACGTGTCGCTGACATCCTCTTTTGCGGCCTCTTGGCTGATGCCGCGTCTACCGGCTTTTCGCGAAACCCATCCCGAGGTGAACCTGATCCTCGATCCCACTGCCGAAGTTGTTGAACTGCGACCGGGTGGGATCGACATTGCCATTCGGTACGGCCCCGGCGGTTGGACCGGTGTGCAATCAGAGATGCTGTTGCAGTCGCCGGTGGTCATCGTCGCCGCTCCGAAACTGCTGGGTGAAAAGACGTCATGGACGCCGACCGAGTTGGCCCAACTGCCCTGGCTCGAGGAAATCGGCACCACCGAGGCGACGACCTGGCTGGCCGAACATGGTGCCGGTCCTGAACGCGGTGCGGGCCGGACCGAGCTGCCGGGAAACCTGGTACTGGACGGTCTGCGGGCCGGGCAGGGGGTCACTGTCACGGTGCGACATTTCGTCGAGCCTGACATCAAGGCCGGTCGCATCGTTGAGCTTTATGCAGAGCCGGATACGCGCGGATACCATATTGTGACGCCAAATTCAGCACTTAGACCAGCTGTCAGAACTTTTGTGACGTGGTTGAGGCGTCAGGCACGGGAAATGTGATAAAAGGTGTCTGTACGATGCGCGTTTTGACCCATGTCAAAGTTGCTATGCACGTGATCTGGAAGAACACACACTCAGAAGAGCCAGTACCGGAGCCAGCCTGTGAGCGATTCCAACCCCACCCCCAGCCTATACGCCGCACGAGAACCGATCTTTCCAAGGCGCGTTTCTGGGCCATTTCGGAACCTGAAATGGATCATCCTTATCGTGACACTGGGCATTTACTATGTAACGCCCTGGATCAGATGGGATCGCGGCCCCAGCTTGCCGGATCAGGCCGTCCTGCTGGATTTGGCAAACCGACGCTTCTATTTCTTCTGGATCGAAATCTGGCCGCACGAGTTCTATTTCGTGGCGGGCCTGCTGATCATGGCGGGGCTGGGTCTGTTTCTATTCACATCTGCGCTGGGGCGGGTCTGGTGCGGGTATGCCTGCCCGCAAACGGTCTGGACTGACCTTTTCATTCTGGTCGAGCGCTGGATCGAAGGCGACAGAAACGCCCGTTTGCGCCTGCATCGTCAGGAAAAGCTGGATTTCCGCAAGGCTCGGCTCCGGTTGACGAAATGGGTGACCTGGTTCCTGATCGGCCTGGCCACCGGCGGTGCCTGGGTGTTTTATTTTGCGGATGCGCCGACGTTGCTCCGCGATCTTGTGACGGGCAACGCGCATCCCGTCGCTTACACGACGATGCTGGTTCTGACTGGCACGACCTTCTTTTTCGGCGGGTTCGCCCGCGAACAGATTTGTATCTACGCGTGTCCTTGGCCGCGCATTCAGGCCGCGATGATGGATGAAGACACGCTGGTCGTGGGATACCGCGAATGGCGTGGTGAGCCGCGCGGCAAAGGCAAGCGGACAGCTGATTCCGAGTTGGGGGATTGCATCGACTGCATGGCCTGCGTGAATGTCTGCCCTGTTGGGATCGATATCCGGGATGGTCAGCAGCTTGAATGTATCACCTGTGCCCTGTGCATCGACGCGTGTGATGACATGATGGCCAAGATCGGCAAACCGCGCGGGCTGATCGACTATATGGCGCTCAGCGACGAGCCACGTGAACGCTCAGGCCAACCGCCCAAGAATGTCTGGAAACACATCTTCCGACCCCGCACGATCCTGTACACCTCGTTGTGGTCACTGGTGGGGTTTGCGCTGTTGTTCGCCCTGTTCATTCGCTCTGACATCGATCTGACCGTAGCGCCCGTGCGCAACCCGACCTTTGTCACCCTGTCAGACGGCACCATTCGGAACACCTATGATGTCAGACTGCGCAACAAGCACGGCGAGGACCGCCTGTTCAAATTGTCTCTGGCGGGCGATCCGTCGATGCGACTGGAAATTGAGGGAACCAAGATCGATACTGTGAATGTCACGGCGGATACGGCACAATTGACCCGTGTATATATCGTGGCATCCCGTGACAGCGGTCCGGCGGCAGCAGAAGCGACACCAGTTCGGATCTGGGTCGAAGACCTCAGCAGCGGCGAACGCGCTTACAAAGACACCACGTTCAACGGACGGGGGAACTGATCATGGCCGAACGTAAATTCACCGGAAAGCACGCTCTGGCGGTGTTTGTCGGTGCCTTTGGCGTGATCATCGCGGTGAACCTCGTGCTGGCTTATAATGCGGTGAAAACGTTTCCCGGGCTGGAGGTCAAGAATTCCTATGTTGCCAGCCAGGAGTTCAACGATCGCCTGAAAGAGCAGCAGGCATTGGGCTGGACGGTTCGGGCAGAAACCAAAGGTGGCCTTCTGATCCTGCATATTACGGACGCGACCGGTGCACCGGTTCAGGTCAGCGAATTGCAGGCGGTGGTTGGCCGCGCAACCCATGTGCGGGACGATTTTGCACCGGATTTCACCTTTGACGGCGCGGCCTATGCCACGCCTGCCACGCTGGGCAAGGGCAACTGGAATATCCGGTTGGTCGCGCGTGATGGCAGTGGCGCCGAGTTTTCGCAGCGCGTTCCGCTGTACGTGAAAGGGTAGCCGATGACGGCGCAGCTTTCATCCGGTACGGCGGCCTGTCCGGGGTGTCTGGCAGCACCAGCAGAACCCGCGCGCCCGATTCCGGAAGATGTGCAGATTGCCCTGTCGCTGCCGGGCATCCACTGCTCGGCCTGTATCGCGACGGTCGAACGTGAACTGAACGCCCATCCCGGTGTTGAAGACGCGCGGGTCAACCTGACTCTGAAACGGGCGATGATCAAAGCCGCGCCGGATACCCGCGCGGCCGATTTGATCCCGGTGCTTGAACAGGCAGGTTTCGAAGCCCACGAGCTGGACCCCGGCGCTTTGTCGGCAACACAGGCGGACAAGGCGGGGCGTGACCTGCTGATGCGACTGGCCGTCGCCGGGTTCGCATCCATGAACGTGATGCTGTTGTCGGTGTCGGTCTGGTCCGGCGCAACAGACGCGACGCGCGACATGTTCCACTGGATTTCCGCTGCAATCGCGCTGCCTGCCATTGCCTTCTCGGCTCAACCGTTCTTTGCCAACGCCTGGAGCGCCCTGCGGGTGCGGCGGCTGAATATGGATGTGCCGATCACGCTGGCGATCCTGCTGGCGCTGGTCACCTCCCTGTGGGAGACCGCACTGAGCGGAGAGCACGCCTATTTCGATGCCGCGCTGACCCTGACTTTCTTCCTGCTGGCGGGCCGGTATCTGGATTACCGCACCCGCGCCGCAGCCCGATCCGCCGCAGAAGAGCTCACCGCTCTGGAAGTGCCGCGCGCGATCCGCATCTTGGATGGGGTGGAGGCCGAAGTTGCGGTGGCCGATCTGACGGTCGGTGATCTGATCCTTGTGCGCCCCGGTGGCCGAATGCCGGTGGACGGTCAGATCGTGTCTGGTCAGTCCGAACTGGACCGTTCGCTGTTGACGGGGGAAACCCTGCCGGTGTTTGCCGAAGCCGGCCAGTTGGTCAGCGCGGGCGAGGTCAACCTGACAGGTCCGCTGACCCTGCGCGCCACAGCAGTGGGGCAGGATACGTCGCTGCACCGGATGGCGGATCTGGTGGCCATCGCTGAATCGGGGCGGTCCCGCTATACCTCGCTGGCCGACAAGGCCGCCAAGCTTTATGCGCCCGGTGTCCACATCCTTTCGGCGCTCAGCTTTGTGGGGTGGTACATCTATTCGGGCGATTTGCGCACCGCTCTGAACATCGCCGCGGCGGTTCTGATCATCACCTGTCCCTGCGCCTTGGGTTTGGCTGTTCCGGCAGTGACCACCGCTGCCTCGGGCCGGTTGTTCCGCAAGGGTATGCTGATCAAGCACGCAACCGCGCTCGAACGGTTGTCCGAGACCGACACCGTGGTGTTCGACAAGACGGGCACGCTGACCTCGGGTGCGCCGGAACTGGTCAATCTTGGCGATCACGCCCGCGCGCAGGTCGAGGTTGCGCTGGCCCTGACCGAGGCCTCTGCGCATCCCTTGTCCGTGTCATTGGCCAAAGCCGCGCGACAGGCCGGGATCAAGCCTGCAAATGTTCGGGACATAACCGAAGTGCCGGGATACGGCACCCAAGGGGAATACCGCGGTCAACGCGTTCGTTTGGGCCGGGCCGCATGGCTCGGCGCACAGCAGGGCGCGGAAACGTCTGCCTGGCTTGCAATTGGCGACGATGCGCCCTTGGCGTTCCGCTTCTCGGACGCGTTGCGCCCAGGCGCGGCCGAGGCGGTGGAAGCGTTGCGGGCGTCAGGCAAGCATGTGCTATTGATCTCGGGGGATTCGAAGGGCGCCGTGCAATCTTTGGCCGAGAAGCTGGGAATAACGGATTGGGTCGCCGAGGCTTTGCCGCAGGACAAGGCACAGCGCATTCAGGACCTCAGGGATCAGGGCCGCAAAGTTCTGATGGTGGGGGACGGCCTGAACGACACGGCTGCATTGGCGGCGGCACATGTGTCGATCTCTCCGGCCTCGGCGTTGGATGCGGCGCGGGTTGCCTCGGACATCGTTCTTCTGGGCAATGACCTTCTGCCCATTGCGGATGCCTGCGATACGGCCATCAAGGCCACCCGTCGCATCCGCGAGAACTTCCAGATCGCAACCGTTTACAACGTGATTGCCGTTCCGCTGGCCGTGATCGGACTGGCAACACCGCTGATCGCGGCCTTGGCGATGTCGACCTCGTCAATTACCGTATCGCTGAACGCATTGCGGCTGAGGTAACCCTGATGGAAGTGCTTGCCTATCTGATCCCGATATCCCTGTTTCTGGGGGGCGTTGGTCTGGTCGCCTTTATCTATACCGTTCGTTCCAATCAGTACGAAGACCCCGATGGCGACGCGCGCCGCATCCTGAGTGACGAGTGGGACGACAAACCCAAACCCTGACCAATCGCCCGATATGCGCAGAGTTCATCCAAGCGCCCTTGAAATTGCCGCAATGCCCGGCTATGTCCGGCCCATCCGCAAGCAGAGAGAACACGCCAAATGGCCACCACCAACCCGATCCAGTTCATTCAGCAAGTCCGTGCCGAAGTTTCCAAGGTCGTCTGGCCGACCCGGCGCGAAGTGCTGTTGACCACGGTCATGGTCTTCATCATGGCGGCGCTGACAGCTGTGTTTTTTGCTTTGGTCGATCTGGGTATCCGGGGCGGCCTTCAGCTGGTTCTGGGCGCTTTCGGCTAAGCCGGTTCAGGCGGGGGCAAATACGACTGCCCCTTGCACCTCGCGCGATGTCAGAGTAGGTGACGCATATTCGGAATGGGCGTGTGGCGATTCGGGTCACGCGCCGCTTTTTATTCCGGATGACGTGACAGGATTTAAATGACGGGTGTGTCCGCAAGATGTGATGCCCCGAAGACAAACAAGGACGACAGGTTCATGGCGAAACGGTGGTACTCGGTCAGCGTTCTTTCGAATTTCGAAAAGAAGATCGCAGAGCAGATCCGCACGTCGGTGGCTGAACAGGGCCTTGAGAACGATATCGACGAAGTTCTGGTGCCCACCGAAGAGGTGATCGAAGTGCGCCGGGGCAAGAAGGTCACCACCGAACGCCGCTTTATGCCGGGTTACGTGCTGGTGCATATGGAAATGTCGGATCAGGGCTATCATCTGATCAACTCGATCAACCGCGTCACCGGTTTTCTGGGTCCGCAGGGTCGCCCGATGCCGATGCGCGACGCCGAGGTGAACCAGATCCTCAACCGCGTTCAGGAAGGCGAAGAAGCGCCCAAGCTGATGATCACCTTCGAGATCGGCGAAAAGGTCAAGGTCAACGACGGCCCGTTCGAGGATTTCGACGGCATGGTCGAAGGCGTGGACGACGAAGCGCAAAAGCTGAAGGTTTCGGTGTCGATTTTTGGCCGCGAAACCCCGGTCGAGCTGGACTTCACGCAGGTCACCAAGCAAAGCTAAGCGTTCTGCCAGAGAAATTCGAAACGCCGCGATGTCAAAGCATCGCGGCGTTTTCAGTTTCAGCCCTACACGGGCCGATACAGTTTTCAAATGGGCTTACTGCGACTGAACCATGGCTGCGCGCAAAAGCTGCGGGCGGTCGGTCTGGGATGGCAGGAAAACCGCCTGCGACCCGGAATCCAGCGCCGAAAGGCTTGCATCATACCACTGCATCGCAAGGTCGCGGCGCGCCTGGACACCAAAGCCTTCGCGCAGGTGGTGACCGACCAGTTCTCCGTATGCGGGTTCACCCATGGCAACCAGCATCAGCGCGGAGCCAACCGCGGTATCCATGTTGTCCTGACGATATCCCATCGCAAGGCAGACCTTGCTGGTCGCGGCAAGATCAGCAGGGCTTAGACCCGAATCCAAGGCAAGCTTGCGCACCTGGGTTTCAGCCTCTGATTTCGAGTTGATAGACAGCGCGTCAACTTGCGGTGCCAGCATGTCGCCATAGGCGGCGCACTGGGCTGCGACCTGATCGGGTGTAAGGCCCTGGATGTCCTGCATCAGTTCTTCACCCTGTGCCATCGCATAGCTGCGGGCAAGGCAGAATTGCTCGCTGAGCGCAAAGTCAGGATCGGACATGTTCGACAGGGTCGTATAGCCGCCATTGGTCGACGTTTGCAGCATGACCCCGCTGCACCGATTGGCTAACGATGGGCCTCCGGTACCGCCGGAAAACAGGCTCGGCAGGCTGGCTGTCGTAGCTTCAGCGGCGCTTGTTGCGGGTTCGGCCTGTTGAGGCGTGATAACCGGGATGGCCGGGGCCTGGGTCTGAGGCGCCGCCGCCAAGGCAGAGCCGGTTTGCACCTGTTGCCGATAGGCCATCAAAAGCGGTTGACCCGAAAGCTGGGTTGCCGCCTGCCCACCGCTTGTCGCCCAGTAATAGGCCTGCATCAGAAAGTCATACTGATAGGGCTGGAAGTCATAGCCATTCACAGGATAGCCCATGGACACCTGATAGCGTTCGATCGCCGACCGGGTCCCATGCCCGACCTGCCCATCGACACGCCCGGCATTATAGCCGAAATAGTTGAGCGCGGTCTGTGTCTGCGCCCCTTGCGAGGTGGACGGAATGCCTGACCGGTAGGTCTGGCTTGAAGACCGGGACTTTTTCTTTTGCTGGTCCTTGCCGATCGCGTATCCGACGACCCCGCCAACGACAGCGCCGCCGATGAAGTCGCCCGCATCGGCCCGTGCGGTCTGGGGAACGGACGCCGCAAAAGACAGTGCGGCGACAAGCATAGTTAATAAACGAATAATCATGACGAACCTCCGAACAAATTTGTTTTCCCCGATTATAGCACAGCCACAGCATGGCGCGGTTATTTATGCGGCGCAAGGAACGAAGCCACAGCAGTCTGTCGGTCGGGCGCCGGGTTCGCTCCGGTTTTTTCAAGCAAAATAAACCCTTAATATAGCGCGAAACCTCGTTTTACAGGCCACCTGGGATTTCCTGGGTTTGACCGGAATGACCAGCAATTTCCCGCCATGGCGCGTCGACTCCGGTGTTTATCGATTTGAAACTCGATTCGGTGATCCCGAATTGAATGGCGGGCCACTTGCCAACCCCCATGATCCCCTGTAAACGCCGCCCCATCGTCTTCGGGCGAGATTCTCTCGTGGGAGGTTACCGGGATCGCGATCCCGGGCCGGACCACGCAACATAATCTGGGTGAGACGCGTTTCACCTTAGTTGAAAGGAAAACCAAATGGCCAAGAAGCTTGCTGGTACAATGAAACTGCAGGTTCCTGCAGGTCAGGCGAACCCGTCGCCGCCGGTTGGTCCGGCGCTGGGTCAGCGCGGCATCAACATCATGGAATTCTGCAAGGCGTTCAACGCCAAGACCGCAGATATGGAGCCCGGCGCGCCGTGCCCGACCGTGATCACATACTATCAGGACAAGTCCTTCACCATGGACATCAAGACGCCGCCGGCGTCTTATTACCTGAAAAAAGCAGCTGGTCTGAAGCCGGTTGGCAAGCGGAACCGCCCTCGTGGAGCGGAGAATCCCGGTCGTGAAACGATCGCAACCGTGACCTCGAAGCAGGTTCGTGAAATCGCCGAAGCCAAAATGAAAGATCTGAACGCCAACGACATCGAAGGCGCAATGCAGATCATCCTGGGCTCGGCCCGCTCCATGGGCATCGAGGTGAAGTAAGATGGCAAAACTCGGTAAACGTACCCGCGCTGCGCGCGAAGCCGTCGCTGGCAAGGAAAACCTGTCGGTGGACGAAGCTGTTGCTCTGGTCAAAGCCAATGCAACTTCGAAATTCGACGAGACCATCGAAATCGCAATGAACCTGGGCGTTGACACCCGTCACGCAGACCAGATGGTGCGCGGCGTTGTCGGCCTGCCGAACGGCACAGGCAAAGACATGCGCGTTGCTGTGTTCGCACGTGGCGCGAAGGCTGACGAAGCGAAAGAAGCAGGCGCGGATATCGTTGGCGCAGAAGACCTGATGGAAACCATTCAGGGCGGCACCATCGAATTCGATCGTTGCATTGCAACCCCGGACATGATGCCGATCGTCGGTCGTCTGGGTAAGGTTCTGGGCCCCCGTAACCTGATGCCGAACCCCAAGGTTGGCACCGTGACCATGGATGTGAAAGCAGCCGTGGAAGCAGCCAAAGGCGGTGAAGTTCAGTTCAAGGCGGAAAAAGGCGGCGTTGTGCACGCAGGCGTTGGCAAAGCATCGTTCGATGACGCCAAGCTGGCCGAAAACATTCGCGCCTTCGTCTCGGCTGTTGCCCGGGCCAAGCCGTCGGGCGCCAAAGGCACCTACATGAAGAAAATCGCGCTGAGCTCGACCATGGGCCCCGGTGTGACCGTTGATGTGGCAGAAGCTTCGGGCGAATAAGCCTGATCCACGCCAAAGCAATGTTGCGGGCGGTCCAATCGGACCGCCCGTTTTCGATTAGCTGAACGGCAACGCGGTATGGCTGGCTGTTTCGCCGGTCAGGGTAAAGAAACTCCGGTCTTCAATGGGCGTCCATTTTCCTGTGCCCTTGTCCAGAGGTTCGGATGCAATGACCTTGCCGCCGTGGTCCAGCCCTTCCCCGAAATACAGGGACGGGCTGCGCTGGTCGCTGGAATATCGAAACGCATACAGGCTCTGTCCATCCGAAAAGGCGACGGCCATGCGATCCGGTTGCGTCCGATGACTGTCAAGCGCATCGATCTGACGCAGAGTTGCGACAACAGCGTCCTGCGGCGCATCATCCAGCCCGTTGGCCAGCAGCAGCAGAAACAGAAGCTCTGAATCCGTCGACCCGCGCCGCGCCGCATAAAGCTCGTCCGGCAGTGAGGATTCTAGCCGTCTGCGCAAACGCCCGAACTCTCCGATCTGACCATTGTGCATGAAGGACCATTTGCCAAATGTAAAAGGGTGGCAGTTTGCGCGCGACACTTCGCCGAATGTCGACGCGCGGACATGGGCCAAAAACAGCGAGGATTTTATCATCCTGCAAAGATCGACCAGGTTACCATCCGACCACGCGGGCAGGACATCCCTGTACAGGCCGGGACGATCCTGATCCGCGTACCATGCCATACCGAAGCCATCGCCATTGACGGCAAGCTTTGCCTCGGCCGCGTGCTGGCTTTGCTCCAGCAATGAATGCTGGGGCCGGATGACGATGTTTTCAAGCGGAATACTTGGTCCGCAATAGGCGGCAATTCTACACATTTTTTCTGCTTCGTCTTGTTTCTGAGAAAAATTGTCGGGTTATAGTCTTGAAGTTGGAACAATGTCACGAACTATTTTGCGCTCAACCCTGTAATTCGACCTAATCAATTGCTCGTCAGCGCACTTTATCTTGTTGTCTTGGTCATCCCTTGTTGCGTTTGATTTATCACAATTTACCTCTTGGAAACCCCGGCCATCTGTCCTAAGTAGACCTGCGGAATAAAGCGTGCGATTCGTCGTGCGCTTTATTTTGTTTCGTCCAAGACGGTGGGTGGTGCCATATGGCCCCTTAATTCCCTGCCTGAGACGGGTAAGACCAAAGAATTCTGAGGGTCCCACCCTCGGGCGAATTTTGGCCAATCCCGTAACAACGGACCTGAACGCCGGGGCGCAAGCCGCGGCAAATATGAGCCGGGGTGAGATCTCACCCCTAACTTGGAGAGAACTGTGGATAGAGCCCAGAAAGAGAAAGTGGTCGAGGAACTCGGCCAAATCTTCGAAAGCTCTGGCGTCGTAGTGGTTGCTCACTACGCCGGTCTGACAGTTGCCGAGATGCAGGACCTTCGCGCACGTGCCCGTGACGCGGGTGGCTCCGTGCGTGTTGCCAAGAACAGGCTCGCCAAAATCGCCCTCGAGGGTAAGCCGTGTGCAAGCATGGCCGACCTGCTGACAGGGATGACCGTTCTGACCTATTCCGAGGACCCCGTGGCAGCAGCCAAGGTGGCCGAGGACTTCGCCAAGGATAACAAGAAATTTGAAATCCTCGGCGGTGCTATGGGCGAGAACGCTCTGGACCGCAAAGGCGTTGAAGCCGTTTCGAAAATGCCGTCTCGCGAGGAGCTTATTGCTTCGATCGTGGGCTGCATTGGCGCACCTGCTTCGAACATCGCCGGCGCGATTGGCGCACCTGCAAGCAATATCGCAAGCATCCTTTCCACCATCGAAGAGAAGGCGGAAGCTGCGTAAGCGGTTGGCACTGAATGATCTGCGTAGGGTACCTACCCTGACGTTGGAACACACATTGTAAACGGAAAGAGCTGATAAAATGGCTGATCTGAAAGCACTCGCAGAAAGCATCGTGGGTCTGACCCTGCTGGAAGCACAAGAACTGAAAACCATCCTCAAAGACGAATACGGCATCGAGCCTGCAGCTGGCGGCGCCGTAATGGTCGCAGCAGCTGGTGGCGACGCCGGTGGCGCAGCTGAGGAAGAAAAAACCGAATTCGACGTCGTTCTGAAGAACGCCGGCGCTTCGAAAATCAACGTGATCAAAGAAGTTCGCGGCATCACCGGTCTGGGCCTGAAAGAAGCCAAGGAACTGGTCGAAGCTGGCGGCAAGATCAAAGAAGGCGTGTCGAAAGACGAAGCCGAAGACGTCAAAGCCAAGCTGGAAGCAGCTGGCGCCGAAGTCGAGCTGGCCTAAGCCTGGTCTCAGGCGCATCGCTGATGCGCCGAAAATTTTGGCTGGATCCGGAGAAATCCGGGTCCAGCCGAACCTGTCTTAGAAAGGGCCTCACAGAATGGGGAGTTTTCTAAGACACGGTTTTCGGATCGGGAGGCCGCCTTCGGGACGGTGGCCACGAATTGATCCGGACGTGTTGTCTCGATTGTGCAAGATGCCGGGGCCCGACGGTGTCTTTGCCCGCTGAGAACATCGAAAGGTGACATCTGACATGGCTCAAACGTTCCTTGGCCAGAAACGTCTTCGTAAATATTACGGCAAAATCCGCGAAGTGCTGGAGATGCCGAACCTCATTGAGGTACAGAAATCTTCTTATGATCTTTTCCTGCGCTCCGGCGATGCAGAACAGCCCACAGACGGCGAAGGCATCAAAGGCGTGTTCCAGTCGGTTTTCCCGATCAAGGATTTCAACGAAACCTCCGTTCTGGAGTTCGTGAAATACGATCTGGAAAAACCCAAATACGATGTCGAAGAGTGCATGCAGCGCGACATGACCTACAGCGCACCGCTGAAGGTTACACTGCGCCTGATCGTGTTCGATGTTGATGAGGACACCGGCGCGAAATCGGTAAAAGACATCAAAGAACAGGATGTCTTCATGGGCGACATGCCCCTGATGACCCCGAACGGCACCTTTGTCGTCAACGGCACCGAGCGTGTAATCGTCTCCCAGATGCACCGTTCGCCCGGCGTGTTCTTTGATCACGACAAGGGTAAAACCCATTCCTCGGGCAAGCTGCTGTTTGCCTGCCGCATCATCCCGTATCGCGGAAGCTGGCTGGACTTCGAGTTCGACGCCAAGGATATCGTGTTCGCCCGTATCGACCGCCGCCGCAAACTGCCTGTGACAACCCTGCTTTATGCGCTGGGTATGGATCAGGAAGCGATAATGGACGCGTATTACAACACCGTTTCCTACAAGCTGGAAAAGAAGAAGGGCTGGGTCACGCCGTTCTTCCCCGAGCGTGTTCGCGGCACCCGTCCGACCTATGACCTGATCGACGCAAAATCAGGTGAGGTGATTGCCGAGGCAGGCAAGAAAGTCACCCCGCGCGCGGTCAAGAAGCTGATCGACGAGGGCACCGTCACCGAACTGCTGGTTCCGTTCGATCACATCGTTGGCAAGTTTGTCGCCAAAGACATCATCAACGAAGAAAACGGCGCGATCTATGTCGAAGCCGGTGACGAACTGACGCTGGAATATGACAAGGATGGCGACCTGATCGGCGGTACCGCGAAGGAACTGATCGACGCGGGCATCACCGATATCCCGGTTCTCGACATCGACAACGTCAATGTTGGTCCCTACATGCGCAACACCATGGCCGCAGATAAGAATATGGGCCGTGAAACCGCGCTCATGGATATCTACCGCGTCATGCGTCCAGGTGAGCCGCCCACCGTCGAAGCGGCGTCGGCCCTGTTCGACACCCTGTTCTTCGACAGCGAGCGCTATGACCTGTCCGCTGTTGGCCGCGTGAAGATGAACATGCGCCTGGCTCTGGACGCACCGGATACCCTGCGCACCCTGCGCCGCGAAGACATCGTGGCCTGCGTCAAGGCTCTGGTCGAACTGCGCGATGGCAAGGGCGACGTGGACGACATCGACCACCTCGGCAACCGTCGTGTGCGTTCGGTCGGCGAACTAATGGAAAACCAGTACCGCGTCGGTCTGCTGCGTATGGAGCGCGCGATCAAAGAGCGTATGTCGTCGGTCGAGATCGACACCGTCATGCCGCAGGACCTGATCAACGCGAAACCGGCTGCTGCTGCTGTGCGCGAATTCTTCGGCTCGTCGCAGCTGTCGCAGTTCATGGACCAGACCAACCCGCTGTCGGAAGTCACCCACAAACGCCGTCTCTCGGCGCTTGGCCCCGGTGGTCTGACGCGTGAACGTGCGGGCTTTGAGGTACGCGACGTGCACCCGACCCACTATGGACGGATGTGCCCGATTGAAACGCCGGAAGGCCCGAATATTGGTCTGATCAACTCGCTGGCCACCTTTGCCCGCGTGAACAAGTATGGCTTCATCGAAACACCTTACCGCGTTGTCAAGAACGCCGAGGTGACTGATGAGGTTCACTACATGTCCGCGACCGAGGAAATGCGTCATACCGTGGCGCAGGCGAACGCGACACTGGACAAGAACGGCAAGTTCATCAACGATCTGGTTTCGACCCGTCAGGCAGGCGACTACACCCTTGCCCCGCGCGAGAATGTGGACCTGATCGACGTGTCGCCGAAGCAGCTGGTCTCGGTTGCTGCATCGCTGATCCCGTTCCTTGAAAATGACGACGCCAACCGCGCTCTGATGGGCTCGAACATGCAACGTCAGGCGGTTCCGCTGCTGCGGGCCGAGGCACCGCTGGTCGGGACGGGCATCGAGGAAAAGGTTGCGATCGACTCGGGCGCTGCGATCCAGGCGAAACGCGCCGGTATCATCGACCAGGTCGATGCCCAGCGTATCGTTATCCGCGCCACCGAGGATCTGGAACTGGGCGACGCTGGCGTTGACATCTATCGTCTGCGCAAATTCCAGCGTTCGAACCAGAACACCTGCATCAACCAGCGTCCGCTGATAAAGGTGGGTGACACCGTCCAGAAGGGCGAGGTCATTGCCGACGGTCCGTCGACCGATATGGGTGAACTGGCCCTTGGCAAGAACGTGGTCGTCGCGTTCATGCCGTGGAACGGCTACAACTACGAAGACTCGATCCTGATCTCAGAACGTATCGCGCGTGATGACGTCTTTACCTCGGTCCATATCGAGGAATTCGAAGTCGCCGCCCGTGACACCAAGCTGGGCCCGGAAGAGATCACCCGCGACATTCCGAACGTCGGTGAAGAAGCGCTGCGCAACCTCGACGAGGCGGGCATCGTTTACATCGGTGCGGATGTCGAGCCGGGCGATATTCTGGTCGGCAAGATCACTCCGAAGGGCGAAAGCCCGATGACCCCGGAAGAAAAGCTGCTGCGCGCCATCTTTGGCGAAAAAGCATCTGACGTGCGCGACACCTCGCTGCGCGTGAAGCCGGGCGATTACGGTACGGTCGTCGAGGTGCGCGTCTTCAACCGTCACGGCGTCGAGAAAGATGAGCGTGCGCTGCAGATCGAGCGTGAGGAAGTCGAACGTCTGGCCCGTGACCGGGACGACGAGCTGGCGATCCTTGACCGCAACATCTATGCGCGTCTGCAAGGTCTGATCCTGGGTAAAACTGCGGTCAAAGGCCCGAAAGGTGTCAAGGCAGGGTCGGTGATCACCGAGGATCTGCTGGACACCCTGACCCGTGGTCAATGGTGGCAGCTGGCGCTGGAAGACGAGCAGGACGCCCAGATCGTCGAGGCCCTGAACGAGCAATACGAAGTGCAAAAGCGCGCTCTGGACGCCCGTTTCGAGGATAAGGTCGAGAAGGTCCGCCGTGGCGACGACCTGCCGCCGGGTGTGATGAAGATGGTCAAAGTCTTCATCGCCGTGAAGCGCAAGCTGCAGCCGGGCGACAAGATGGCCGGTCGTCACGGGAACAAGGGTGTGATTTCCAAGGTTGTTCCGATGGAAGACATGCCGTTCCTGGCCGATGGTACGCCGGTCGACTTCTGTCTGAACCCGCTGGGTGTGCCTTCGCGTATGAACGTTGGTCAGATCCTTGAAACCCACATGGGTTGGGCCGCGCGCGGTCTGGGTCTGAACATCGATGAGGCACTGGGTGAGTACCGCCGGTCCGGCGACCTGACCCCGGTGCGCGAGGCGATGAAGCTGGCCTATGGCGAAGATGTCTACGAAGAAGGCATCACCGGCATGGACGAGGAGACGCTGGTCGAAGCAGCGGGCAACGTGACCCGCGGTGTTCCGATCGCAACCCCGGTCTTTGACGGTGCCAAAGAGGCTGACGTCAACGACGCGCTGGTGCGTGCGGGCTTCTCGCAAAGTGGTCAGTCGATCCTGTTCGACGGTCGTACGGGTGAGCAATTTGCGCGTCCGGTCACCGTGGGCATCAAGTACCTGCTCAAACTGCACCACCTTGTGGACGACAAGATCCACGCGCGTTCGACCGGGCCCTATAGCCTGGTGACCCAGCAGCCGCTGGGTGGTAAGGCGCAGTTCGGTGGTCAGCGCTTTGGTGAGATGGAAGTCTGGGCTCTGGAAGCTTATGGCGCCGCCTACACCCTACAAGAGATGCTGACGGTGAAATCGGATGACGTCGCCGGTCGGACCAAGGTCTATGAGTCGATTGTCAAGGGCGAGGATAACTTTGAAGCGGGCGTACCGGAATCGTTCAACGTTCTGGTGAAAGAAGTCCGCGGCCTCGGCCTGAATATGGAACTCCTGGATGCGGAGGTTGAGGAGTAAGGGCCTCAGCCCTTCCTCCCGTCCCCCCTTCC
This sequence comes from Ruegeria sp. YKSF131, assembly GCF_059612645.1. Taxonomy (NCBI): domain Bacteria; kingdom Pseudomonadati; phylum Pseudomonadota; class Alphaproteobacteria; order Rhodobacterales; family Roseobacteraceae; genus Ruegeria; species Ruegeria sp. YKSF131. Next base: position 50,002 of record NZ_JBXWQZ010000024.1, read on the forward strand.
GCAAAATTTGAGGTATCAAAATGAACCAGGAAATCACCAACAACCCGTTCAACCCGCTGACGCCCCCGAAGGTCTTTGACGAAATCAAAGTCTCGCTGGCGTCGCCCGAACGGATCCTGTCTTGGTCCTATGGTGAGATCAAGAAACCCGAAACCATCAACTACCGGACGTTCAAGCCTGAACGTGACGGTCTGTTCTGTGCACGTATCTTTGGCCCGATCAAAGATTACGAATGTCTGTGCGGCAAATATAAACGGATGAAGTATCGCGGCGTTGTCTGCGAAAAATGCGGCGTGGAAGTCACCCTGCAAAAAGTCCGCCGCGAGCGTATGGGCCACATCGAACTGGCCGCGCCCGTTGCACACATCTGGTTCCTGAAATCGCTGCCGTCCCGCATCGGTCTGATGCTGGACATGACGCTGCGCGATCTGGAACGCGTTCTGTACTTTGAAAACTACGTCGTTATCGAGCCCGGTCTGACCGACCTGACCTACGGCCAGATGCTGACCGAAGAAGAGTACATGGACGCGCAGGATGCCTTTGGCATGGACGCGTTCACCGCCAATATCGGTGCCGAAGCCATCCGTGAGATGCTGGCCCAGATCGATCTGGAAGCCGAAGCCGAGCAGCTGCGCGCTGATCTGGCCGAAGCCACAGGCGAACTGAAGCCCAAGAAGATCATCAAGCGTCTGAAGGTTGTTGAATCCTTCCTCGAGTCGGGCAACCGACCTGAATGGATGGTCATGACCGTGATCCCGGTCATCCCGCCGGAACTGCGCCCACTGGTTCCGCTGGATGGTGGCCGCTTTGCGACCTCGGATCTGAACGATCTGTATCGTCGCGTGATCAACCGGAACAACCGCCTCAAGCGTCTGATCGAACTGCGTGCGCCTGACATCATCGTCCGCAACGAAAAGCGGATGTTGCAGGAATCCGTGGACGCTCTGTTTGACAACGGCCGTCGTGGCCGCGTGATCACCGGCGCCAACAAGCGCCCGCTGAAATCGCTGTCGGACATGCTGAAAGGCAAGCAGGGCCGCTTCCGTCAGAACCTTCTGGGGAAACGCGTCGACTTCTCGGGCCGTTCGGTCATCGTGACTGGTCCGGAGCTTAAGCTGCACCAGTGTGGCCTGCCCAAGAAGATGGCGCTGGAACTGTTCAAGCCGTTCATCTACTCGCGCCTTGAAGCCAAGGGTCTGTCTTCGACCGTGAAACAGGCGAAGAAGCTGGTCGAGAAAGAGCGTCCCGAAGTGTGGGATATTCTCGACGAGGTGATCCGCGAACACCCTGTCATGCTGAACCGTGCGCCGACGCTGCACCGTCTTGGCATTCAGGCGTTCGAACCGGTTCTGATCGAAGGCAAAGCCATTCAGCTGCACCCGCTGGTCTGTTCGGCCTTCAACGCCGACTTCGACGGCGACCAGATGGCTGTTCACGTCCCGCTGAGCCTTGAGGCACAGCTGGAAGCCCGCGTTCTGATGATGTCGACGAACAACGTTCTGTCGCCTGCAAACGGCGCGCCGATTATCGTTCCGTCGCAGGACATGATCCTGGGCCTGTACTATGTGTCGCTGGAACGTGCCGGCATGCCGGGCGAAGGCAAGGTCTTTGGTTCGATCGACGAAGTTCAGCACGCGCTGGACGCGGGTGAGGTGCATCTGCACACCAAAATCACAGCGCGGATCACGCAGATCGACGAAGAAGGCAACGAAGTTCAGAAGCGCTATGAAACCACTCCGGGCCGTCTGCGTCTGGGGGCCCTGCTGCCGATGAACAACAAGGCGCCGTTCGATCTGGTCAACCGCCTGCTGCGGAAGAAAGAAGTGCAGCAGGTGATCGACACCGTCTACCGCTACTGCGGTCAGAAAGAGTCGGTTATCTTCTGTGACCAGATCATGTCGATGGGCTTCAAAGAAGCGTTCAGGGCGGGCATCTCGTTCGGCAAGGACGACATGGTCATTCCTGATGACAAGTGGGGCATCGTTGATGACACCCGCGATCAGGTGAAAGATTTCGAACAGCAGTACATGGACGGCCTGATCACTCAGGGCGAAAAGTACAACAAGGTTGTCGATGCCTGGTCGAAGTGTAACGACCGCGTGACCGAGGCGATGATGAGCACCATCTCGAACGTCGCCAAGGCCGAAGACGGGTCGGACATGGAGCCGAACTCGGTTTACATGATGGCTCACTCCGGTGCGCGGGGCTCGGTCACTCAGATGAAACAGCTGGGCGGTATGCGGGGCCTGATGGCCAAGCCGAACGGTGACATCATCGAGACGCCGATCATCTCGAACTTCAAGGAAGGTCTGACCGTTCTTGAATACTTCAACTCGACCCACGGTGCCCGTAAAGGTCTGTCGGATACCGCTCTGAAAACCGCGAACTCGGGTTACCTGACCCGTCGTCTGGTGGACGTGGCACAGGACTGCATCGTTCGCGAGATCGACTGCGGCACTGAACGCGCGATCACGGCCGAAGCTGCGGTCAACGACGGTGAAGTTGTCGCCTCTCTGGCCGAGCGTATTCTGGGCCGCGTGGCTGCCGATGACATCCTGCGTCCGGGCACGGAAGAGGTGCTCGTGGCCGCGGGTCAGCTGATCGACGAACGGATGGCGGACATCATCGATGAGGCTGGCGTTCAGTCGACCCGTATCCGCTCGCCTCTGACCTGCGAGTCCGAGGAAGGCGTCTGTGCCACCTGTTACGGTCGTGACCTTGCTCGCGGTACCATGGTGAACACGGGTGAGGCTGTCGGCATCATCGCCGCCCAGTCCATCGGTGAACCCGGTACACAGCTGACGATGCGGACTTTCCACATCGGCGGTGTTGCGCAAGGTGGTCAGCAGTCGTTCCAGGAAGCAAGCCAAGCCGGCAACGTATCCTTCGAGAACCCGCAGATCCTGGTGAATGCCGCAGGCGAAAGTCTCGTCATGGGCCGGAACATGAAGCTGGTGATCAAGGACGATCACGGCGAAGAGCGTGCCAACCACAAGCTGGGCTACGGCTCCAAGCTGTTCGTCAAGGAAGGCGCGAAAGTGTCCCGTGGCGACAAGCTGTTCGAATGGGATCCCTACACCCTGCCGATCATCGCCGAGAAAGCCGGTACCACCAAATACGTCGACCTGGTTTCGGGCCTTGCCGTCCGTGACGAGACCGACGAAGCAACAGGCATGACCCAGAAGATCGTGATTGACTGGCGCGCGGCCCCCCGTGGCAGCGACCTGAAGCCCGAGATCATTCTGGTCGGTGACGATGGCGAACCGGTCCGCAACGATGCGGGCAACCCGGTTCACTATCCGATGTCGGTGGATGCGATCCTGTCGGTCGAAGATGGCCAGAAGATCGAAGCCGGTGACGTTGTTGCGCGTATTCCGCGTGAAGGTGCCAAGACCAAGGACATCACCGGTGGTCTGCCGCGTGTGGCCGAACTGTTCGAAGCCCGCCGTCCGAAAGATCACGCGATCATCGCAGAAGCCGATGGTTACGTGCGCTTTGGCCGCGACTACAAGAACAAGCGCCGCATCACCATCGAACCGGCTGACGAGTCACTGGAGCCCATCGAGTACATGGTACCCAAGGGCAAGCACATCCCTGTTGTCGAAGGCGACTTCGTACAGAAGGGCGACTACATCATGGACGGTAACCCGGCTCCGCATGACATCCTGTCCATCATGGGTGTCGAGGCGCTGGCGAACTACATGATCGACGAAGTGCAGGATGTGTATCGTCTGCAAGGCGTGAAGATCAACGACAAGCACATCGAAGTCATCGTGCGGCAGATGCTGCAGAAGTGGGAGATCCTGGATTCAGGCGACACCACCCTGCTGAAAGGCGAACATGTCGACAAGCAGGAGTTCGACGCAGCCAACGAAAAGACCATCGCTCGCGGTGGTCGTCCGGCACAGGGCGAGCCGATCCTTCTGGGGATCACCAAGGCCTCGCTGCAAACGCGTTCGTTCATCTCGGCCGCGTCGTTCCAGGAAACCACCCGCGTACTGACCGAAGCGTCCGTGCAGGGCAAAAAGGACAAGCTGGTCGGCCTGAAAGAGAACGTCATCGTTGGTCGCTTGATCCCCGCCGGTACCGGTGGGGCAACTCAGGCCGTCCGCCACATCGCGCAGTCGCGCGACAATGTGGTGATCGAAGCCCGCCGGGAAGAGGCCGAAGCGGCCGCTGCCCTGGCTGCGCCGATCATGGATGATGATCTGGTCGGGGATGAGCTGGATGTTCTGGTGGAAACACCCGAAAGCCGCGAGTAATCGCCCGATTGACAAGTTAAGGAAGGCCCCGCGATTTCGCGGGGCCTTTTGTTTTTGCAGGGTTGAAACGCGCGCCACACTTAGGGCAGTTCCAGACCACTGGCATATCGCGCTTGCTGTATGAGACCTGCAATAACAGCAGGGTTTTTCTGATTTAGGCTAAACTGTGCTACCATCCGTCTCGAATTCACACAGGTGACGGGGGTGGATGATGAGAGCTGTCACAAAGCTGTCGCGCGTATTTTCGGTTTTCGGTCTCGGCCTGATGGCCGCCTGCACGGATTATGCCTATGTGGGGATGCCGCCGGGCCAGCCATCGCGTGAGATCGTGATCCCGAACGGCACGACGCGCTTGATCCCGATATCCGGCTCGATCGTCGGGCTGGCTTATGATGAGCCGAGAAGGCGGATCTTTCTGCGCAATCTTCCCGGTACCCAGCTACAGGAGCTTGACCGAAATGGCCGTGTCCTGCGTACCTTTGCGGCACAGCGGGTTCCGGCCGGATGCGGTGGCATCACACCTGACGAGTTCCCCATAAAAGAATGCGGGCTGGCCATTCGGGGCGGCGACGGCCATCTTTTCCTCGACCATCCGAACGGGGTGATGATCGCGGAACTGACCCGCGACGGGCAATTCGTGCGCAACATAACCCTCAGCCAGCCACAGGGGCCGATTGGCGGGCTGGCCTTTGATGAAACGACCGGCACGCTTTATGTGCTGTTCATCCGCAATCGCCTGATCTCCGAGGTGGATTTGAACGGCACGGTTCTAAGGACGATCCGCGCGACCAATCCATCGGTCGGCGCAGCGGTGCAGATCGAACGCTTTGGCCTTGGCATCAACTCCAAACGCCGCGAGCTTTATGTCGCCCTTCAGAACGGCAACCAGCTTGGCGTTCTGGACATGTCCGGTGGGTTGATTGCAACGCACACGCTCAGCGCCGGGGTGGCTGTGGAAGGTATCGGAGGCGGCCGGGTATCCGGCCTCTGATAGGGGATCAGTCGGCGTTTTCGAAACGCTCCGCACGCGTCGGAGGGCAATTCTCGCGCTGATCTGATTTGATGCGTTGACAGGCGGCTGTCCGATTGGGCCAATGGCCCGATCACTCTGCGCAGGGCCATATCTGACATGAACCCAAACACCAAAGGTGCCTTGCTGATGATGGGCAGCATGGCGGCCTTCACCCTGAACGACACTTTGGTCAAGGTCGCGCTTCGGGAACTGCCTTTGTTCCAACTGGTGGCCATGCGGGGCGTACTGGCCGTTTTCCTTGTCTACGGTCTTGCCCGCTATCTGGGGGCGCTGCACCTCAATTTCTCAAACCACGACCGGTGGCTGGTTGCGCTGCGCAGCCTGGCCGAACTGTCGGCCACCTTCTTTTTCCTGACAGCGCTCAAGAACATGCCGCTTGCCAATGTGACGGCCATTCTGCAGGCGCTGCCCCTGACCGTGACGCTGGGCGCGGCGCTGGTCTTTTCCGAACAGGTCGGCTGGCGGCGCATATTGGCGATTGCCATTGGTTTTGGCGGCATGGTTCTGATCGTCAGACCCGGTCCTGACGGCTTCAGCCTGTATTCCATCTACGCGCTGATCGCAGTGGCTTCGATCACGGTTCGCGATCTGGTGACGCGACGCATGTCGCCCCAAGTTCCTTCAATGGTGGTGACACTGGCGACGTCTCTTTCCATCACGGTGGCCGCCGCGATTGCTTCGGTGTTCGAAGGATGGGTTCCGGTTTCCGGCGCTGCGGGTTCTTTGGTTGCAGCGGCGGCCGTGTTCGTCCTGATGGGCTATCTGTTCAGCGTCATGGTCATGCGTCAGGGCGATGTCGGGTTCATCGCGCCGTTTCGCTATTCCAGCCTGATCTGGGCCCTGGGGTTGGGCTGGGCCGTATTCGATGAATGGCCCGACGGCCTGACCATGCTGGGTGCGACACTGATCGTGGCCGCCGGACTGTTTACGCTGTTCCGGGAACGCGCGCGTCGGGAAGCGGCGTGAACCTGCGTGACAAAGCTCTGAACACTGGTTATCCGAAGGCGAAACCCGGCCTCCGGTTGCGGGTTCAGCTCAACATTGGCGCTTCTGGTGCAGGGCGGTTTTATGAACCCGGTTGAGCCTGCGCACCCATATCGGCACGGCCCGGATCAGCCAATTGCCGGGCAACCGGTATCGTGCTGTTGACACTCGGGCCGACTCCCCCTATTACGCGCGTCATCTCGGTGCCGGGGGCCGCCCCATAGCCGATTCCAGTAATGAGCTGGTCAAGGCCCGGACAATTTTGCAGTTCGCGCCCTCTGAGAAACAACCGCGACGTTCACCTCGGAATGGGAACGCTCGTGGGTTTTGCGCTTGTGGACGCATCAGCGCAGCGAAGTTAGCCGCACGCCAGTTGCGTGCATGTCATGTGTGTTGCAAACGGGGAAGAAACCGGAATGCCAACTATTCAACAGCTGATCCGCAAACCGCGGCAGCCCAAAGTAAAACGCTCGAAGTCCATGCACCTGGAGCAGTGCCCGCAGAAACGCGGCGTCTGCACACGTGTTTACACCACCACACCGAAGAAACCGAACTCGGCTATGCGTAAGGTTGCCAAAGTGCGCCTGACCAACGGGTTCGAGGTCATCTCGTACATCCCCGGTGAAAGCCACAACCTTCAGGAACACTCGGTTGTTCTGATCCGTGGCGGCCGTGTGAAAGACCTTCCCGGTGTGCGTTACCACATCCTGCGCGGTGTTCTGGATACTCAGGGCGTCAAAGACCGTAAGCAACGCCGTTCGAAATACGGCGCGAAGCGTCCCAAGTAAGAAGGAGAGGCTGATATGTCACGTCGTCACGCCGCCGAAAAACGCGAAGTCCTGCCTGACGCCAAGTTTGGCGATAAGGTTCTGACCAAATTCATGAACAACCTGATGATCGACGGCAAGAAGTCGGTCGCCGAGCGCATCGTCTACAACGCCTTTGACCGCGTCGAAAGCAAGATCAAGCGCGCGCCCGTCGAAGTGTTCCACGAAGCACTCGACAACATCAAACCGTCGGTCGAGGTTCGCTCGCGCCGGGTTGGTGGTGCAACCTATCAGGTTCCGGTCGAAGTCCGCCCCGAGCGCCGCGAAGCACTGGCCATCCGCTGGCTGATCACCGCTGCGCGCGGCCGCAATGAAAACACCATGGAAGAACGCCTCGCCGGTGAGCTGCTGGACGCTGTACAGTCCCGCGGTACCGCCGTGAAGAAGCGCGAAGACACCCACAAGATGGCCGAGGCGAACAAAGCCTTCAGCCATTACCGTTGGTAATCCCAGAGGCTTATCCAAATGGCACGCGAATATCCGCTCGAACTATACCGTAACTTCGGTATCATGGCGCACATCGACGCAGGTAAGACCACCTGCTCGGAGCGTATCCTGTATTACACTGGTAAATCCCATAACATCGGCGAGGTGCACGATGGTGCAGCCACCATGGACTGGATGGAGCAGGAGCAGGAACGCGGCATCACCATCACTTCGGCTGCAACTACCACCTTCTGGGAACGCACCGAAGACGGTCAGAATGCTGACACGCCTAAGCACCGCCTGAACATCATCGACACCCCCGGCCACGTTGACTTCACCATCGAAGTTGAACGCTCGCTGGCGGTTCTCGACGGTGCCGTCTGCGTTCTGGACGCAAACGCCGGTGTTGAACCCCAGACCGAAACCGTGTGGCGTCAGGCTGACCGCTACAAGGTTCCGCGTATGGTTTTCGTCAACAAGATGGACAAGATCGGCGCAGACTTCTTCAACTGCGTTCGCATGATCGAAGACCGCACCGGCGCACGTGCTGTTCCGGTTGGTATTCCGATCGGTGCCGAAACCGAGCTGGAAGGCCTGGTTGACCTCGTCACCATGGAAGAGTGGCTGTGGCAGGGCGAAGACCTTGGTGCAAGCTGGGTCAAAGCTCCGATCCGTGACAGCCTGAAAGACATGGCTGACGAATGGCGCGGCAAGATGATCGAAGCGGCCGTCGAAGAAGACGACGACGCGATGATGGCCTATCTGGAAGGCGAAGAGCCCGACGTTCCGACCCTGCGCAAACTGCTGCGCAAAGGCACGCTGGCGCTGCATTTCGTTCCGGTTCTGGGTGGCTCGGCGTTCAAGAACAAAGGCGTTCAGCCGCTGCTCAACGCTGTGATCGACTACCTGCCCAGCCCGCTGGACGTTGTTGATTACATGGGCTTCAAACCCGGCGACGAGGAAGAAGTTCGTAACATCGCACGTCGTGCCGATGACGACATGGCCTTCTCGGGTCTGGCGTTCAAAATCATGAACGACCCCTTCGTCGGTTCGCTGACCTTCACCCGCGTTTACTCGGGCACCATGCAGAAGGGCGACTCGATCCTGAACTCGACCAAAGGCAAGAAAGAGCGCATCGGTCGTATGATGATGATGCACTCCAACAACCGGGAAGAGATCGAAGAAGCGTTTGCAGGCGACATCATCGCGCTGGCGGGTCTGAAAGACACCACCACCGGTGACACACTCTGCGATCCGAAGGATCCGGTGGTTCTGGAAACCATGACCTTCCCCGATCCGGTGATCGAGATCGCGGTCGAGCCCAAAACCAAGGGCGACCAGGAAAAGATGTCTCAGGGTCTGGCCCGTCTGGCCGCCGAAGACCCGTCCTTCCGCGTGGAAACCGACCTGGAATCGGGTCAGACCATCATGAAGGGCATGGGCGAACTTCACCTGGACATCCTGGTGGACCGTCTCAAGCGCGAGTTCAAGGTCGAAGCCAACATCGGTGCGCCTCAGGTGGCTTATCGTGAAACCATCTCGATGCCGGTCGAACACACCTACACCCACAAGAAACAGTCGGGTGGTTCGGGTCAGTTCGCTGAAGTCAAGCTGGAGATCCAGCCCACCGAGGCGGGCGAAGGTTACTCGTTCGAAAGCCGCATCGTTGGTGGTGCCGTTCCTAAGGAATACATCCCCGGTGTTGAAAAAGGCATCAACTCGGTCATGGACAGCGGCCCTCTGGCTGGCTTCCCGGTGATCGACTTCAAGGTTGCCCTGCTGGACGGTAAGTTCCACGACGTCGACTCGAGCGTTCTGGCGTTCGAAATCGCGGCCCGTATGTGTATGCGTGAAGGCATGCGCAAAGCCGGCGCGAAGCTGCTGGAACCGATCATGAAGGTCGAAGTGATCACCCCGGAAGAATACACCGGCGGTATCATCGGTGACCTGACTTCGCGTCGGGGCCAGGTGTCGGGTCAGGAATCCCGCGGCAACGCAATCGCGATCGACGCGTTTGTTCCGCTGGCGAACATGTTCGGCTACATCAACACCCTGCGTTCGATGTCGTCGGGCCGTGCCCAGTTCACCATGCAGTTCGACCACTACGATCCGGTTCCGCAGAACATCTCGGACGAGATCCAGGCGAAATACGCATAAGCGACGATTTGAGGGAGCGCCGTTCCGGGGCTCCCTTCATTACAGAAAAAGGAGGCCATCATGGCAAAGGAAAAGTTTGAGCGTACAAAACCGCACGTCAACATCGGCACGATTGGGCATGTTGACCACGGCAAGACGACGCTGACCGCAGCGATCACCAAGTATTTTGGTGACTTCAAGGCGTATGACCAGATTGACGGCGCGCCGGAAGAGAAAGCCCGCGGCATCACCATCTCGACCGCG
>NZ_JBXWQZ010000025.1:0-59427 GCF_059612645.1 Ruegeria sp. YKSF131
GTTCCTGATCTTTTTCCGAAACCTCTTTCACCGGGGCAGGGGCCGGTTTCGCGTCAGCCAGCGCCTTTGCCGTGTCCCTGGCTTGCTCTGCAGCCAGATCGAGGTGTGTGCCTCTGATCTTCGGACTATCACCACCCAAGAACTGCATGAAATACGGATCTTCGAAGTATCGGATCTTGTTTGCAATCACCGGCATCTTGCCTTCACGGATCAGCACAACCTCAGTCTCCGGCAATCGGCCAACGTGTTCGGGCCGAAGCAGGCGAATGCCTTCCTCGCGTTCCGATATGCTGCCCATTTCCATTTTGCCGAGCGCCCGAGACTTCGATTTGCTCATGACTGTTTTGTCACCGATGGACCTGGACACGTGTTCGCGTACCTCTGAATCCTCAGAGGCAGCAAACATTTGCGTCCCGGCGTTTGCCAGCATCGCCCGCACACCTTCATGCCCATAAATGTCCTGCAGGCGCGACAGCGTTTGCGAAATCACGATGATCCGGCCACCGAACGATCGCATGGTGTCATAGGCTTCCACAACGCGCTCAAGGTGGCCGAGGCGCTGAAACTCATCGAGCAGGATCAGCACTTTGAACGGCTCATCTTCACCCGGCTCAACGGTTTCGATTGTGTTCACCAGATCGAGGAAGAACAGGCGAATGAGTGTCCGGAACTCTTTGACCTTTTTCCCCGGCACAGAAAAGTAGATCGAGGTGGGGCGCCGACGCAGATCCTCAAAGTTGATGTCATTGCCCTGCGTAGCTCTTGCTACAGATGGGTTGCGCCAGAGCTGAAGGCCGGAGTTGTTCATAACCGAAATCGTTGACCGCAGGATTTTGGATTCTTCGGCTGCAAGATTCAGGAACTCATCTGCTGCCCGGGCATAGCCAACTTCTTCGGCCATTTTCTCGTAATCCTTTTGTTTGGTCGTTTTGACCAGGCGCAGGATCTCGGAAATGTATGGCCGCTTTCTTTTGATCGCCAACATCGCCATTGCGCAGAACATGCCTTCAACACCACCCATAAAGCCCTGGGCGGACGAGCTGGGCGTGTCGAACATCTGGGTTGCAACCTGAATCACTTCTTCCCATCGCCGGTCCAGATTGTCGGCACGTGCTGCGCGGCGCAGCGGGTTATAGCTGTGGCTTTTGTCGGGGTTCTCGGGATCGAACACGAAAACCTCGTCGCCCATTGCTGCCCGACGCGCGCCGGTTGTCTGGAAAATCTCACCCTTGATGTCCAGGACGACGCAAGAACCATTGAAACGCAGGACATTCGGGATCACAAAGCCGCTGGTTTTGCCCGAACCAGACGGGGCAATGAACATCGCGTGCGGTTTTTGGACACCGGGGCCGGGCTTATAGTAGATCGCGTTTTTGTCCTTTGGCTCACCAAATTTGGCAAACACGATTTCACTATCCAATTGGTCTTTGAGCTTCAGCACCGAAGCATAGCCCTCCTGGACGAGCTGAGGGGCCTTTGCAAAACTCGCATCACCGTATTTCGTTGAGGGACCACGCAGCGCAGCCGCCACAAATGCAAAGGTCAAAACACCCACTGCGACCACCGCCACCAGACCCATGATCTGCTGCGTCTCTGCAGGCTGTGCCATGAACTTCTCTGGGATCGCCCAGATGTCCAGCCCGCGAAAGCCTCTGGTGTTTATGTATTCGAGAGCCAGCCCGACCACCAACACCGCGCAAGCCGAGGTAGCGATAAAGCCCATTGTACCGGCTATCGCTACCTTCTTGCTTTTGGGTAGATCCTGAAATTCAGCCATCGGTCAGCTCGCGTTTGAAGAAGCACACGATGCCAAACTCGGCAGGTACGACGCCGACCATTTCCCAACCGTCTTGCCCGAGCTTCGCAAACTTCTCGCCTGCATTTTCCTCTACCCGCATCAAGACATTACGATACTCAAATTTTTTCATTCTATTTCTCCTTCAGATAAGTTGATCAGCGGCCATCAGGGGTGGGAAGATCACTCCGTTGACCTTCCGTTCGTCCCCGATTTTCTTCATGTGAACGATCATGTGAATGGTGGCCCGGATGTCATCGACCACTTCTGACTTTTGAACGGTCGGAGATCCGCGACGCACCATCTTGCTCATACGTCCAATGGCATCAACGGGCGAGTTGGCGTGCATGGTACAGACAGAACCATCGTGGCCGGTGTTCACCAGTTCCAGGAACATATTTGCGTCGTCGCCCCGAATTTCACCGCAGACGAGGCGGTCAGGCCGTAACCTCAGCGCCGATTCCAGCAGCTTTGTTGGTGATCGAGGGCCATCTTCTTCTGAACGGTCAGCAAGCAGATCGACAGAATTGGGTTGCTCGATGTCCAGTTCGGCCACTTCTTCAATCGTCACGATCCGTTCGCCAGGATCGACGCGCTTCAGCATTGCATTGAGAACAGTGGTTTTGCCAGACGAGGTGCCACCGGCAATGATCACGTTCCATTTGCTTAGCATCGCAAGGTCGGCCAGCTCGTCAAAGTTCATTGTTCCGGCAGCGAGAGCAGCCCGAGCCTTTTCAAGCGCGCTGTGATCGTTGCTTTCTGCCAATGCGGCCTCTTTGCTGGCAAAGCTGAACGCGCCCAGATCGACGGTTTTCACGCGGAGCAAGCGGATCGCCACGGACCCGACGCCGGTTGTTGCTGGCGGAATCACCACCTGAACCCGCGCTTTGCCCTCTTTTGTGGGGACATTTGCCGTCGCAATGGGCTTCTTTTCTCCAAACGTCACGTCGCTGAACCCAGCCACACAACGCCCGATATTTTCTACATCGTCTCTGTTCAGAGTGATGTCTGTCCTGGTCATGTGGGTTGTGCCCATTTCTTCGACCCAGACCAATCCGTCAGGATTTACAGAAATCTCACTCAGGCTTTCATCGTGCAACAGATGCTCGATCTTGCCCGTGTAGTATTCCAGAAGGCCGTTACCGTTTCGCCCGCTCATATTTTTATCCTTGTTATTCCGAAAAAAAGGCCGCTGCCGCACTCAATTGTGCGGGGAACGGCCGAAAGGGCCGACGATACGGCCGCATCAATAGTTCTGTCTCAGAAGTTGTCGAACACCACGTCACGCTGCAGGATGGCGTTGATGCGGCTTCCCTGATCCACATAGATGGTTGGCGTGATCCGCAAGTAGTCCTCCAACGCCGCTGCGGTAGCATTCTGCAAGTTTGAACCGACCTGCGTTGCCAGATCCGTTTGCACCGAGTTGCTGCTATCGTTGTCGGCCACCAGCGCGACCGGCGCGATCCCGATGATCGAGAGCAACGCGGCAGTCCCAAACCGTTCACCGAAATGCGTATCAACCCGTCCGGTTGCGCCAGACCGCCCCTGACCATCCGTCCCGGCCGACCCGATTTGCGCAGACAAACCATCCGGCGTGATAACCCGGCTCCAAACGACAGCGATCCTTGTTTGCGCTAGCTTTGTATCAGCGCGGTATTCGCCATAGAGTTTAGACCCGCGTGGCAAAAGCAGTCTCGTTCCGTCCATCGAATAGACGCCGCGCGTGATTGTCGCCACCACACTACCCGGCAGCTCCGAGCTTACTGCCCCACCAAACACGGCTGTCAAAACCGTGCCCTGTGTCAGCGTGCGCGACGGATCGTCAATGATCGAGGCCCCGACGATGGGGGGATATTCTTCGACCAAATTGTTCTGCCATGTCGTGTTCGGGTTTTCCTGATAGCCGCGCTGTTCTTCAGGCAGGCGAGTGCTTTCCGGCTGAACCTGCACGGGCTGCTGTGCCGGTTGCAAGGGCTGGAAAATGATCGGCTGCGACCCACTGTTAATGGGCTGGTAATTCTGTTCATGAGCCATTGCGCTTGAGGCCAACGTGACCAGGACGAGGGTAAGTGCTGTTCTGTTCATCGTCAGCTCCATCAGTTTCTGCCGTATGGGTTTTCATCAAACACGATGCCGTCTGACTGGTTTTGGCGTTCGCGCATCCGCTTGAGTTCTTCAAGCCTGCGCCGCTCATCATCGGTCAGACCCGTAGTCTGCAAGTGGCTCATGCTGGCAAGTGCCCGTGCCTCAGCGTCAGCAACGGCCTGGGCAAGCTCTGTCTGAAACTTTTTCTCGCGCTCGTCGTACCTGACCTGAAGGCGTTCATTGGCCAGAGTGAGCGAAGCGATTTCACTGTCCTTCTCAGAAAGCGAAACTTTTACGTCTGTCAGTTCACCTTGCAGCCCCGCAATACGATCGTTGAGCTGTTCGATAGTTTTCATGGCTTTATCAAACCCGATGAATTCAACCGGCTGTGGAGCTGAGGCGGGCGTTGCGACGGCGATTTCCTCCGGCAACGCGTCTGGTTCGGGTTCGTCTACGTCCGGCCCCCGTGCCGTAAGCAGGCCATAGCGTTCGCCACCGCTTTGCTGCAGGGCATCGACGCGGACACCTGCGCGGCTGTTCTTGGCGTCATCGCCCAGCACAAACCACGCGAAACCAACGAACACGGCACCCGCGAGGGCAACGCCCATGAGCTTCTTGGGTTCAAGCCTTTTCCGGGAACGCAGGGGCGGCTGTTCCGCCGCCGCCCGTGCCGCAATTGTTTGTTCACGGTTCATTACTTGCTGCCCCCCGGTTTAACTGTCTGTGAAGTGACGGGCCTGCCCGTTGCGCTCGCCTGCTGAAACGCGTCGCCATCGTTTCGAACGCAGATCGAAGTGTCCTCGATGCGCAGTGTCCAAAGATCGGATAGGCCCTGTACTTGGATAATGCCGCGCTCTTTGACTGTGGTGTTCACCATCAGCTCACGTCCATCAGGCAGGACACGGAAGATACCCGGCAGCTCCGCATCCTGTGGGATCTGCATATAGGTGTGAACGCCATCGTCCCAAACGGCCGTCGGCGCAAAGTCCGCTTTGCCCGAGCGCGAATAGTTTTGGTTCACAAACCGGCCAGTTGGCTTCGGCTCGCTCCGAGCAACTGTGCCACGGCGCGTTGTTGCCCCGCCGCTGTTGTTTTTGTTGTAGAACGTGACCCGGAATGGGACACGTTTGCGTTCGGCGGCGCTCTCGGCCGGAACCAGATAGAAGTTGTATGTCCCGCGATTGGTCAGGACGGTCAGGTTTGAATCCGAGTTCAGGATTTCCGGCTTGAACGCAATAACGCGACCTTCCTGCAGGCGGGTGATCTGAAAACTTTCAGTGTCGCCCGCACCAATGCTGCGGACGGTTTCACCCTGCGGAAAGTGAACATAGGTAATCAGGCGTTCACCCACAGGGATGCGGTACACTTGGTTCTCGACGTAATGAAAATGCGTGATGCGGTGATCCGCGTTCTTTCCGTCTGGCGTCGGTGTGATTTCCGCCAGAACAGGCATAGAAAGAGCCAGGACTGCGGCAGTGACGGTTGTGAGTGTCTTAATGGTTCGCTGCATCAGATGTCTCCCATGGAGTCGACGCGGTAGTTGGTGACGACAAAACCGAATGGATTTTCAAGAAGCTCATCCATCGACGTCACGATTTTTTCCTCAAACCCGTAGGTCACTGTGACCACGTAGCGGGCTGAGACCGTTGCTTGGTTTGGCACGATCAGGGACTTGCGGATCTCGACCTGCACCGTCTCATCGTTGACCGGCGAGACGCCCAGAATTTCGGTCTGCACCTTTGTCTTGGGCGTATAGATTTCGTCCGGATGGTTGTCGTTCGAGCCGTCCCACAGTTCGCGGTAGGACGTTTCGGCCAGCTCATCAGAACGTCGCAGCACCGATTTCAGGCGCTCGTTGTTGTCCTGGACATCATAGGTTTCCCGGTCCTGCACATAGTTTGCCACCTCGCGGAAGGCCATCGCCTCGGATGGTTCCAGTTCTTCGACCTTTTCAGTCAGCAGCACCGGCAGCTTTGTGTCGGGATCGATGGAGAATGGCACCGCGCGGATTTCCTTCAGGGGAAGGAGCATCGCCCAGCCAATCATAGAGGCCACGCCCATTGCCATGCCGACCATGCCGAATACCTGCCATTTGAAGGCATCACGGCGTGCGCCCAGAAAGAGTTCTTTTTCGTGATCTGTCACGTGTGACATTTGCTCTGTACCTCGGATTACGACGATTTTTGTTGTGGTTTTTCGCGAGCAGCTCGAATGCTCTGCCGATAGCGGTCAGCGGCGTAGCTCTGACGAGCCGCCCCATCCTGATTGCGGGCTCTGTGCGCTATGTCCCGACGCGCTTGCATTGCGCGAGACGCGCTGTCACGAACGCCGGTCCCGTCGCGGGCTGCAGAAGCCATCGCAGCGGCGGTTTTGCCACCGGCCACCGCGCCACGCCCGCCATTAACTGCTGTTCCCAGCGCGCCTCTGGCGGCTGCTGCAGCACCGGTTGCAACGGCAAGGCCCGATGACGCTGACACAATAGCTCCTGACATTCCCCCAGCGAGGGATGGGATCTGTGTAAGCATGACGATAGCGACGATACAGATTGCAAGAAAACGCCCGCTCGCTTCCATGTCATTAACATCAGACAAGGAACCAAGTTCCGAAGCGAAAAGCGCCTGAATAAGAGAAACGATGCCTGTCAGAACAACGATGACCATGATCAGGCCAACGGTCGTTTTCGCCCAGGCTGCGAAGATATTGGCTGTTGCCGAGCTGAGTAGCGTTGCGATGAAAACGGGCGCTAGACCCAGCAACACCGCCAGACCGCCTTTTGCGATGAGTGCCATGCCAGTGCCAAAGGCAACGATGACGGCCCCAACAACCCAGAGAATAGCCCCGGTGATGCTCAGGCCCCAAGTCGCGTTTTCAATGGCCTGCTGGCCCATCAAGAAACACTGAAGCGCAATCTCATCCAACGCTTGCCATACATTAGTGGTTCCAGTGAGTGCCCCGGCAATACTGTCCGGCAAGGTTTGGACGCCTTGATAGATTGGTTGGAAAAAGGACCAGCTCGACGCCATTCCAATGATTATCGTCGCCCGAATGATCCAGCCTACATAACCACCAAACCCAATTTCTCTGATCTGAAGTACGCCGTTGATCAGCATCGCCACAAAGATCAGCGCAGCAATTGCCCAGAGGGCGGATGCGAGATCCGCCGCAAGGCTGGTGTATGCTTGCTGAGAAAAGTTGCTGATTGCTGTTTCAATCGAGCTGACGAAATCCTGAATCACGGCCCACAAGCCTCCTCAATTACAGGGCGCAGCGCTTCCAAGCGTGCTTGCTGCGCTTCTTTGAGCGATTTGAGTTCGCTGGATGGCTTCGACCAAAAATCGTCCTGGTCCGCGCCAGCCAACTCGATTGCAGCTTCGCGGCTAAGGTTGCCGAGCGGGCATTCTGCGCTGAATGCTTCATCGGCTTTGCGCAGGCGGCATTGCTCAATGGCAAATTCATGAGCAGCTATGACTTGCTCATTCAGGATGGCATCGGTCCAGTTGCCGACGACATACTGTTGATCCGCGCCCTGACCAGCGTTAGCGAGCTGTTCAACCCCGTATTCTTTCAGGGGCTTCTTGAACGCTCGGACGCCCGAGTAGCCAAGACAGGTCCGATATTCGCCAAATGTCCATTTAACATTTGGGGGAAACGGCAGTCTGGCCTCAGCACTGGCCGACGACGCAAAAAGCGCCGCCGTGAGTGTGGTCAGGGCGAAAGCGGTACGGATGTTCATTGTGTTTCTCCTCTTGCGTAATTGCTAAGCGTCTTTAGATCCGCTGCGTTTGCTGCCAGATCCGTGCCCGTCGCTACAGCATTAGCCGAGGTTGCACGCAAGATTTCAATTTCAACTTGAAGGAGTTTCAGGAGAACCGCCGTGTTGTAGTCGATTGCATCCTTCAGATCTTCTTGCTGGCCGATTTCACCGCGCAGCTTTTCAGCATCTTCGGCGAGCTGACCGGCCATGTCATAGCCATTCTCACCCAAGGCCGACGCCATCAGGCCAGCACCACCACGTTCTGAGAGGATGCGACGAGCTGGTACGTCCGAGCCGTTAAACTCAGACAGGATGCCGTCGCCCAAACCGAGATTGATGGAGCGGCGTTCCATTGCTTGTGCAGCGACATCGGGCAGGCCGGAGATACCACCCTCTGCCGCATCAAGGGCATAACCGAAGGTGTCGGCTGCGGTTGCCAGTTTCAAAAAGCTGCGGCTGTTGAACTCGTCCAGGTCAGTCAAGCCAGTAATGGCTTTAAAGGAGTTTTCCAGCATGGCGCGCTGCTGTTCGAGCTTTTCATACTGTTGCATCAGCTGTTCGTATTGGCGGACCATTTCCGCGACTTCGCGAGCCGAGTTGGCAGCGTCCTGTGCAATGGCTGTGGCGTCGATGGTCGGAACACCCTGTGCAGCCGTCATGACGGGCAGGGCGGCCAGAACGGTGACGGTTGCAGTGGTGCGAAGGGTTTTCAGGACGTTCATTAGACAAGTTCCAAGTTTTCAGGGGGGGTCATGCGCTCAAAGTCGCAGGCGCATTTGCTGCGATAGCCCGAATAGGTGCTGGTGCAGGCCGAGACAGCGGCCAGAACTACAAGGGCGATTACAAGGCGGGTTTTCATGTGATTTCCTTCCAGAAGTTGGGGTTTTTTCGCCAATCAGGATCAGGGAACGATTTTCCGTCTGATCCGCTCAGAACACGAAGAAGCGGGCCGAGTGCGCCGACATCGACATCGAGCCAAACACTCTCATCACCTTTCTTCATGAGCATTACGCGGTCGCCAAAGTGCGCCCTCAGCGCGCCCAACTCTGCAGCGTTCAAACCGATTGCCCGGTAATCCGCTTCATTGCCGGATCGGGACGGGAACAAGAGCTGCGTGCTGGTGTTTTCCAGGATCGACTTACTGGCCGCTGACGACAGGATGTGATCGGGGATCTGCGTCATCATCATCATCATGACGTTCAGCTTCCGATACGTGGTGTAGGCGTTTTTGAGGATTTCCGCGCCGTAAGGATTGCCTGCGATCACCCAGGCTTCATCAATCACAAAGACAGTCGGCTCCTTCGCGGCACACCGGCGCTCGATCTGGCGCATGACGTAGCTGATCCAGGCAAGCCGGACCAATTCGTCATCCAGAACCTCGGAAATGTCGAACACAAGATGCCGATCGTCAGAGGCAAAAGGATCTGTGCCACCCTCGCCAAACATCCACGACAACCGCCCGTCGCCCGCCCATTCACTCGCGCGCTTGAAGAGGTCTTTGCCATCATCAAAGGCTCTGAACCGCTCCACCAGTGAATCGAAGTTCTGCAGTTGTGGCGGCAACGTCGCGTTTGCCTGACACGCCTGTTTAATCTCGTCTTTCTGTTCGGCTGTCAGTTTATCGTCGTAACTCATCAGAGCTGTGGCCCAATTTGCCAGCCAGCTTTGACCGGCCTCATCCGTTTCCGTTTGAAACGGGTTCATGCCAGTGGGTTCACCAACCCGAACGCGAGTGTATTGTGCCCCAAGCGCACGCATGGGGGCTTCCATTGCCCGGTCTTTGTCAAACGCAATGATACGCGCGCCCTGCGCAACCGTCATTGTTGCCAGCAGCATTGCAATCACGGTCTTACCTGAGCCGTTCGGTCCAAGAACGATTGTGTGGCCGGATGGCAGGTTTTCCGCATCCGAGCTTGTCTTGGGCAAGTGCAGCGAAACATCGTAGCTGTCGCCATGCGTGGTCGGGAACGTCGCCAGTGGTCCAGGCCACGGCAGTCTGTTGACAGGCAGACCCTTTGGCCGCATGTGAAACGCTACCATGTCTGCAAAGTTCTGATCTGTGATCAGTTCTTCACGGGCGCGGAACGCGAAATTGCCGGGGTGCTGGGCGAAATACACCGCCCGCGCCGACATCGCTTCGCGCTTCACCGTGCCACCCGAAATCTGGATTTCACCGATAATGTGTTTTTCTGCGGTTTTCAGATCTTCCTCTGTCCCGAACACGCAGATCGACAGGTGGTGCTTGCCGAGAGACATGGTGCCCGAAGCAATGCCATCGGCCAGGATGGACAAGTCCTCTTCCAGCGACTTCGCTTTGTCACCAGCCGAGCGCATCTGACCCGATTTGCGGCGTTCCATTTCTTGCGCCTGCGAACGGCTGATCGGCAGGAAAGTTTGCGAAATCACTACATCAACCGGCAGGTCCAGCCCGTCGAAAATACCGGGGAAAGACGCCATCGGGTAATTCTTCAGGGAATAGACGCGAATTGACCGCTCTTGGTCATCGCCAGACAGGAGCTTGGCAGTCTTGCCCTGAAACAACACGTCCTCTTGCGGCATGTTGAAGGCAATCGGCTCTGCAATGTTGGTGTGAATGATTGGCTGATAGCGCCCGTTCAGCAGCATGCCATAGTAACCCAGCCAACGCCCATCGCTGAGCTTCAGCCGGCTAACTCGGCTTTCGCCCAGCGTGCCCGCCAATGTGGTGAACACACCGTCGAGCTGTTCCATCATATCGCGGCGTTCCTCGTCGATCGTTCCTGACGACATGCCGAAAATTTGCTTGGCGCGTTCATCCTGACGCTTCTGCAGAATGGCGCTGATGATGATCTTGCGTTCTTTCAGTTCCGCAGCGATGGACGCTGAGCGCATCGCCCGCGCCGCTGCACCGGCAAAGCCGGTTGGATCTGTGATGACATGACCCGTCTCAGCCGGGACGGTCAGTCGATGAACATAGAATGCCACCTCATTGGGTGTTGTGCGCAAAACACGCTCAAACCGTTCGGCCAGGAACTCGAACTCGTTTTCGTCCAGCGTGTTTGCGTTGATTCCGGTGATTTCTGCAGCGGCGATCAGACCACCGTTGCGTGTGGAAATGACCTCATCGTCCACGACATAGCCATACGGCAACATCTGAAAGAGGCTCATTTCATCCTTGCGCCAGCTCGGCTCGATCAACGAGCGGGCGAGGGTAAAAAGATCCTTTGAAGCAGGCTTAGGCACTATAGAAGTCTCCCCCGTGGTGCTGACGGTTTTTGGTGCGTGGTGTCTTGGAGAGCGTCACGGACAGGATGCGGAAGAATGCCGGTTCCCATTCGTAAAAGAGGCGCAGCCCGGTATAGAAAACAAAGCCCGCAATGATTGCTGGCGCTACTCCGAACGAGAAGAACGCAAGCATGGGCATACTCGCGATCACCAAGAGATAGATCACGGGCAGGCCGCCCCATTCTGCGGGGCGGCTCAGGCCGCGAAAGACCGTATTGCGGCGCGGCATCGATCAGGCTCCGATGAACGTATCAGCGAGGCCGATAACGGCGCCAACAACAATTGCGACGACCGGGCCTTTCAACGAACCCCAGCCGAATACGTAGGCGAGACAGCCCCAGATAAAGCCGACAGCGGCAAGGCTCACACCAACGACCTTCGAGTCGGCCAGCGTCTCGTTGATGAAATCGCCAATGGCATCTTGCAGCCAGCCCGCGGAGGCGGGCGCTGCGGTGATGATGAACGCAGTGATCGCGAAAAACGCAATCTGTTGGTAGAAGTGGGTTCTTTTCATGAGGAGGTGCTCACTTTGCTGAGGATGGTCCGCACGTAGTCGCGGGTTTCGGTGAAGGGGGGGACGCCGCCGTATTCGACGACGCGGTGAGGCCCGGCGTTGTAGGCGGCAAGCGCCAGCTTCCAGGTTCCGAACTCGCGGTACTGCGCCGCCAAATAGCGGGCACCACCGTCGAGATTTTCTGCAGGGTTCTTTGGGTTCACGCCCAGGTCTTTCGCCGTTCCCGGCATGAGCTGTGCGAAGCCATAGGCACCCTTGGGCGACAGAGCATCAGCGCGATACCGGCTTTCCTGCCAGACCAGTGCCATGAACAACTCGGCCGGAATGTCATGGCGTTCCGCCGCTGCATGGATTTCTTTGACGATCCGCTCTTGCGACCAGCCGCCCGAGGATTTGCGAGGCCGCGGTGCCTTGCCTGCAATCTCGATCTTTTCCTGTGGCTTGGCCTTCGGCGCTTCCGGTTTTTCGTCAAGCGTGTACTCACGCATCCGGATTGGGCGAACGACGCCATTGACGATTTCTGCCCGCGCACCGTTCAGGAACACGCTGCCATCCGGCTCGTATTCGATGACCTGGGCGCTTGCGCCGGTCGCCACAAATGCCGTGGAGACGAGCAGAAGGGGCCGCATTGCTGCGATCATTCGGATTTCTCCTTTGCTTGAGTTGGCGAGGAATTGGAGGGGTTCTGTTCGTCGCCGGTCGCGGCCACGTACTCATCAGTCCAAGACGGCGGAATGCTGATAGCATCCACCAACCAGCCTGCGAGACTTGCGTATTCTTCGCCACCAAGGGCCGAAGTCTTACGAGCGATAGAGCGCGACAGAAACGAAGCCGCTACGCCGTGCTGCAGCAACAGCGAAATCAGGACGCACAGATCATGCAGATGGTATTCGAGGTCACTGCCAGAGCGAAAACCACCGCTATAGAACACTTCACGGGGTTTGATTGGCGACGCCGGATCATACCCGATGGTGACAAAGGCAGTGTGCCCTTGCGGAGTTTCAACGCGGCGTGTTTCAGCCAGCCGACGATCAGGAAGAACTTTGCGCGCAGGCTTGTTCATGACAAAGCTCCCTGCGCATCAAGTTCCGCTTGTCGGATTTGCATTGCGAAATCCACGTCAAGGCGCAGCTCATCGACCACTTCAAGCGGCATAACGATGTCCAGCCAGACACCTTCGCGGATCAGGTGAACGTGATAGGTGGCGTTTGGGTAAACGAACCACAGGGCTTCATGCCGGTTCAGAACGTCGCGCGCTGTGTCGGCGTCGATTGTGCCTGACAGGTCGCAACCGAATTTCAGGGTTGCGTATGAGCTGGCATAGTCCGCTCGGCTGCTGCTTTGGATGAGCGCAGCGGCCTTTTCCGGTGAAGCGAAGCGGAACAGCTCTTTCGGACCCAACGCCTTGTTAACGTCCGCGTGCAGCTTCAAGGCTTTGTAGAGCCGATTTGCACGGACATACCCAAGATCATTGAGGACATGGAACATTTCGAGCGCGATCCCGAAAGCCGTGGCGCGGGCATCGCTTTCCAGCCAGTATTCGCGCATTGCGCGCTTGATGGTTGACCGTTCTCCGGCAAGGTGGCGGATTACAGTGAGAATGTCCTTACGGGCTTGCTCGAAGCTCTGGGCGGCAGGCACCCAGCGCCGATCAATCTTGCTTTCGATAGTGTCGAAGGCCACTGTGACCACCTTTCCGCCTTTCAAAAAAATAGGTCAGTAGTTTTTACATAATTACTATTATGAGGTTGAGGTTCCGATCATCTGAGCAGCAGGAAATTGGATGCCGGGACACAGCACTGAGCCCTTCGCGGGCTTCGTAGAAAGCCAGCATTCAGCTTGGATCAATCAGCCGGAAGGTCTGACCAAAGTGTCGGGGATGTCCTGTTCGGCGCTGTCGCTGGTCAGTGCTGCGCCGTCGCAAGCGCAGACACGTTGTTCAGGGTCGCACCCATTGACTCTGGCGCGGTGCTGTCCGATCTAAGATCGGCATCTAGGGTTACTGTTTTTACCATAGTACAGTTCTCTCTTGATGTTTGAGGAATGCCCGGATGGATTTGGGGCGTTTCTTGTCCTGTCGGTTGTTGGCGCAATCGACAGGACCGCTCACTGCTCGGTGGTTTTGTTCTGTTGTCACTAAATCGTTGTTTGATCCTTTCCTTCAGCCGCACCAGGACCGGCGTTTGCCGCCATAGTATGGGCGCGCGAGACCCTCGGAAATCAGAATGGCCCCGACCTCCTGCCCAGCGACACGCCCAACCGCTAGGAAGCGGTCATGCACGTCCAGATCTGGTTGGATGACCAGCTCTATCTGGTCCGCCGACTGGATGAGCTCTGTCAGCCTTGCTTTCGCTTTCAATCCCAGAGTTTTTTCCGCACGGCATTGCGGCCGATAGGTCTCCGGCGCATCAAACCCAACAAGCCGATATCGGTGTTCGCCATGATCGAGCGTATCGCCGTCAACGGCAGTCACTTCGGACGCGCTAAGGGTCTTTGTTTGTTTTGATGGTTCAATCCAGACCGCAACAAAGAACAAAGACGCGAGTGTAGCGCTGAGAAACAAGAGCCGTTTCATGTGCCCTGCCCCAGTAATTTGATGAGCCAGGTTCTCGAACGTGCCAGATCAGGTTTTGGATTTCGCGTCCAGAGCCTGCGCCGCTTCCAGACCCTCTGGAGTGATCGACTCGATTGTGTAGTCCGATTTGACGCAAAGAATGCGCCCGTCGCCAAATTCCTGGTGATGCTTAAAAAGCCCCGGCCAAAGATCGAACTCTCTGGGCTCAGCGCCCGCGCGAGAGATCTTCGACTTGCACAAGGCCCCGACATAGTTCGGAGAGCTATAAATGCAGTGGTACTTTGGTCGTCCAAGGGAAGCGAGTCCGATAAATTCGTAGCGGCATGTAAAGGGAACCTGATCTTCTTTCAGGCCCCGGACCATCTCGATGGTTACCACAGTGTATTGTCTCTTGTTGTCCGCCATGACGACCCCCTATGGGCCGTCTTCTACATCCAAAAGTTGTGGACTAAAACACAATCTACGTCAATATAAGAAAGTCAGCCGATTTACGATATTGGATTGTCAGAAATATATTGGCCGGATATTGCTTAAGCGATTCGCAAGCAGGAGAGACCATCTTGAAACACTCAAAATCCAGGAATAGAACTCGCGCGAAGGTCCTTGCAGTTGCACTCGCTGCACTGCCGGCCACGCAGGCCAGTGCCTATCCAATTGACTGTGCCATATTCCTTTGCCTCGCCGGAGGTTGGCCAAGTTCGGCTGATTGCGTCGCAGCCAAGGCGGAGTTCATTCGGCGCATCACGCCCTACCCGGTCGAACCTCCGCTTCAACTCTGGCGCTGTCCGATGAATACGTCACACAGCCCCTCGGACTTGGGTCCTATGGAACGGTTGGAAGCCATCAAGCGCACCAGTGCTAGCCCAGTTCCAGAACTTCCATCGGATGACACCGCTAAGCCATTACTGGTAGACGCATCGATCTCGATAGAAGAGATCCAGTCACATCACGGCCAATACGGTGACGGTTTCCAAGCCACCCCGATCAGCGTCGATCTTTCCTCTTCCGATTTCGACGTTGTGAGGTCCATCAGGGTTTGGGATGTGCGCCACTACAGCTATCGCCGTCGGTCGCGAGAGGACGACTGCGAGCGTTCGCTTGATCTGGTCGTTGGCAGCTATGACGACAACGTAAGCTTTCAATGGTCCGATCACGCCCCCGCGCCAATCCCAGCCTGGCTGCCCCTTGGCAATCGTTGTGAACCTCCCAGCTTCTTCCGCGGCGTTGGTGTTGAGTGGACCGACATTTTCGGGTTCAGCGATTACGAGCTCATCCGATACTGACATTGTTTGTCTAGTGGGTGAATGCGTTGCCCCTGCTGATGCCAATAAGCTTGCCAGCCGGATTGGCACCGAGGTCGTCTGGGCCAGAGGAACACCCTAGTCCCAAAAACAAAAAACCCCAGCAAGGCGGGGCCTCAGCGGGGATCTTCCTAAGTCACGTTTGATCACCTGATTTATAGGAAACTCCCAATTTACTGACAAGGATAAACGCATCTGTGCGAACGGTTTTTCTGTGTCTTTTCGCTGAGGTTCAACCCGCTTTGCTTCCCCGATGAGAAGTAGAACATGAGACCGTTGAACCATTCCGAATTCCATGCCCCGCAAAGACGCGATGCCAATACTGACCTTTTCCAAGGGAAGCCAAAACAATGAGCTTTCGGCAGATCGCATCCACACATCACCACGAAAACATACCTTTTCACAACGGCCTTCCCGAGGGTTGGAACCGAGACAGGTTTCGACAGCTCTGTGTGTGCTATGCGCAAATCAGGGGCGCTTCGGCCCAGTGTATTCGCACCTTTGAGATCATCATCGACATGATCTCGCCATGCGTGTTTCGAGACCCGTCTCAGGAACCCTTTTGCTACGCGCGCCAGGAAACACTGATTGCCGGGCGTGGCGTGACAGATCGGACAATCCACAATCACGAACGAGAACTGGAATTGATTGGCCTGCTCCAACGCAGGCTTGGTGCAAATGGGGCGCGCTGTAAGCGCAAGGGGCTCGGCCTCTTTCTGACCCCTGCTCTGAACCTCATTTCAGAGATGCGCGACGCAGACGAGCAAAGCAAAGCCGAGAAGAAAGAACATGACGAGCTGCGCGGGGATCGATCACGGCTGTATCGATATGTGAAACACAGCCTGGCCGTGCTTGCCTCACTCCCCTGCCCTCCTGAAGGTTTCGACGCGAAGATGGACGCGTTTCGGTCCTGGCCGCGCGCAGACAAGCTGAAATACATGTCGCTGGAGGCGCTCAAGCTACACGTTCAAGCGGCTCATGACCTTTGGAAATGGATCGAAGATCATGTCGCAAAACCCGGTGAAATTTCGGGTGAACCCGAAGCCCGTTTCGGGTCCCATATACAAGACCAAATTGAAGAAACAATTCTGTCCTGTAACGCCGATGGCGAGAGTTCAATGTCCTCGGCAAAAGCCTCGGAACCAGATTGTTCCGGCTTCGGGCCTGACGGCCCTCCGAATTGCTTAGAAAGCAATCATCCGACAGATACGGCATCACGCAAGGCCCAAAAACTACCGCGGGTGAACAATCGCATCCTTTATGAACTGGCCTCACCCGAGTTGCGCATGCATATCGATATCGCCGGTGGTGGAGATCAGAATTCCAAGCCAAGCCTCTTTGCGATTGAGACCGGTGTTTGGTCCCGACTTTCGGAGATTGGCACCAATGTCTCCGCCTGGCACGCGGCGATTGATCGGTTGACCATCATGGGAGCGATCCTGGCTGGAGTAATCACGGATGCGAGGCTGAGTGATCCGCGGTTGCCGCCCGTGGTTAATTCGGGTGGATACCTTCGCGGCATGGTGCAAGCTGAAGAACGGGGTAAATTGAACCTGATTTCCAGTTTCATGGGGCTTTTGGCGCGTAGAGCCCGAGAGGAGGAAGACGGGCTTCCGCAAGACCACTAGAGCGGGTTTTAGCTGTGTCGGATTATGCCCGCCAGCTGCTCAAATTGACGTGTCTCATCGGCAGGATATCGCTCTGTTTCCGCCTCCAGAACAGAACCGTATTCAAATCTGTGATTGGCTACGGGAATTCCCGAGTAGTTTGTTCAGCTTTAGGTTGCTAATCGGCCCCAACGGCAACGCGGAACAGAAAGACAGCTTATGAAAATCGCGGATATTGGCAATTCTGAACTGGATTTCAGGCAAACAGGCGAAGCGCGCCTCCAGGAGATTTGCTCCAGGTTTGGACTGGAAAATGCGTCCTACGCCCATATCGACAAGTATCACAACGTTGTCCACGGCTGCACCACGTTCCCGGCCGAATGGGTCAGGCATTACGTCGACAACGATCTGGTTCTGGCCGATCCCCTCATTCGCTTTGGCGCTGCAATGATTGCACCAATTGATTGGGCTGTGTTTGATGACCAGCGTGAACATGCACCGCTATTCGAGGCTGCAAGGGAATTTGGTGTGGGTCAGAACGGCCTTTCCATTCCGGCTATCAATCCGTTTGGTGAGCGTGGTGTTTTTACGGTTACGTCCAATCTGCCGCGGTCTGAGTGGGACGCCTTGGTCGCTACAATGCTCCCTGCCCTTCGCCATGAGGCACAGGTCCTGCATCTGCTTGCGCTAGATGTCATTGAAACCGTATTCAACTTTCCCTCGGATTCCCTGTCTGGCGATGAACTGGATGTGTTGAAGATGCTCGCGTCGGGTTTGATACCGTCTGTCATTGCCAGGCAGACGGGGCATTCTTCGCGAATGGTAGAGGCACTGACTGCTTCGATCACCACCAAGCTCAAAAGCCGGACGATTGAACAGGCAGTGGCGCGGGCAGTCAGTACTGGATTTCTTAAGTGGAGCGATTTCTTTGCCGACCCTGTGGCCGAACTGGTCAATATGGAAAGTCAGCGACTATGCGGTGGGATCGTCCGTTGGGGTGGCAGGTCTCACGAGTTTATCGCTTTTGAAGACGGCAGACTGGTTCGGAACGCTGATAGCTTTCAGCCGGTCCAGATCACGGATCTCGTGAGAGAGTTTAACTTGAGTGCAAACGAGGTGGTCGAGGAACTTGCGCGTAACATTGATCAAAGATTGCGGATTAGGTATCTCTGAATTCGGCTAAAACGCACTGCTTTGTCTTTGAAAAGACCGCAGGCGCAAGTTTCACGTAATTTCGCTTACGCCGCTGTGCCACCGTAGTAGAGCCCACTCTAACTCTGGTTTCTAAATCTCCTATTCTGCTGAAAACGCGTCACGTTCAAAGCTTGGCTACAGAGCCCTTAGACGCGAGGGCAGCAGATGCTGTCACCTTCGTTCGAACAGCCAAAAATTGGAGATTGAGGCCTTATCTCTGCAATGCCCTGGTATACTGGAGGATCTTGCCCAGCGTGGTTTCACAGGAGGTGCTGACCCGTTCGCCGAAACAGCGAGTCTGGCGTTGGCCGTGAAAGCTCCAGTAATAGCTTCTGACGCCGTCAACGTAGCGCTAAGGCAAATCCGCAATCGTTGTCTATTTGGAACCTGTCCCTCTATGAATAGATTTCAATTGGCGTTCCGTCTTTGACCATAGCGTAGATCTCTTCAATCTCCTGATCTGTGACAGCGACGCACCCTGCGGTCCAGTCACGCTTGTTCGTGGGATCAATTCCAGGGCGAGGGCCGCCATGGATAAAAATATCACCGCCCGGAGAACGACCCCGAGCTCGGGCAAACGCAGAATCCGCCTCGTTCGGATAAGAGATTCCGATTGAAAGATGGAAAAGGCTTTCGGGATTGCGACGGTCAATTACATAGGAGCCTTCAGGTGTTCGCCCGTCTCCTTCGAATTGCTTGTGACCTTCGGGGGCAAATCCGAGTCCAATCGGAAAAGTCCGCAAGACACGCTCACTACCATCGAGGATAAGTAGGCGCTGCCCTTTGTATAGCCGAAGCCGAGTCACAACCGGCCCATTGTAAGTACGGAACTTGTTTGCACAGCCAGACAAAAAGGCGGCTATGAAGCCAGAGAGAAACAAACGTCTTTTCATAGGAACTGCCCGGCTCATTTTGATTTTTTCAAAAGAATATCACTAAAGGCCAGTTGAACAAAGGTGTATTGGATCTCACTAGGACAGGAACCGAAAACCAAGTGATCAGTTGTGGCCACCTCGTCAGCAGTGCAATGAGTGACACTTTGATTTCGACATTTGTTATTCTTACGCAACCTTTCAGTTTTCGCCTATTCAGTATCGAGATCGCTGCTGTAGTCAGGTTTTTTGCCGCTGGAAATCTTGACGCCGATTATTAAGCGAGCCAGATCGTCTACCGAATTGGATTCTTGTTCTAAGGGTTCGTTCACTACGCTGCACCTGTATCGATTTTCAGGTACCACGTAGTTTCGCGCCGGGCCACCCACCCTCAGATAGCGTCACTGTCTAGCTGCAACTTAGGACAATCTCTGTCTATCTGAAATTAGATCTACCAAATTTCGCAAACATATTTGAGGCTCTATTTGTTTCTACTTTGCTTCATCGGCCCGCCCAACGAACCGTTCAAACACTGCAAGAGTTTCGTCACTTACATGATGCTCAATACCTTCAGCGTCATGCTCTGCCACTTCCGGTGAAACGCCCAAGGCGATCAGGAACTCCACGACAATCCGGTGACGCCTTCTACAAGCTTCCGCCAATTGACGCCCGGCATCGGTCAACTGAAGTGAGCGGTAAGGTATTTGCTCAATGAAACCCTCTCGTTTCAAACGAGTCAAATTTTTGGAAACCGTAGGTTGGGTCACGCCCAATCGCTCGGCTATTTCGACCGGGCGCGCTGCACCATTCTGATGGATCAGCTCCGCGATAAGTTCAACGTAGTCTTCAACCATTTCGCTTTGGTGAGCCTGTCGCACAGCCTCAAACCCGCTCGCCTGGGTATCAATACTACGATCTGAATTTACCGGTTTTGTTTCGGTCATCGGCTCATGATTACGTCGCTGGTCTAGTCTCCAGTGTATGCACCTGAAAGCCGAGCTTGACAATGAGCATGCCTTCATCCTTAAATTAGACAAGGCTAACTTAAATAGACAGTGCTATGAAACATCTGATAGCGTCCACACTTCTTTGCGCACTGCCAGTGATCGCGGATGCCACGGCGATTGAAGAATCTCCTTGGGCCCCGCGCGCTGCCGCGTATCGACTGACCTTGTTCATGGGAAATCTAACCCCGGTTCCCTGGGATGAAATTGAGAGGAGTTGGACTTCGCCCGCACCTGGCAGTGACATTCAGGTCGCTCCCCTATCACGCGTCTCCGACAACGAAGCGCTTGCGATCAACCAAGCTATGCAAGCCGAAGATCGGCAGGCGCTGTTCGAAGCAAGCACAACTGCCATTGCGGAGGGAATCCTGCGCCATCTGGATGTCGCAAAGACCGCGCTGGGTCAGCCTGAGGCGGCCCGCGAGGTCGCGCAAGCGGCTGCTCTGTTCCGCGCATTCGAAGATGGTATCAAGGCTGCGGACACGTCGGCGGCTCGCGACCTGGGCCGGGCATGGCTGGTTCTGAACTCCACCCTTGGCAGCGCAGGAGTACTGGGCAACGGCGCCCAAACGGTGGATGCCGACCAATTTGCAGAAGCTCAGGCCATTGTCGCTGCCTATATTCGTGCCAACTATCTGCCATCCGAGTATGCCCAACGCGACAAGTTAACACCGCTGCCTGAAACAGTTGTGCTTTCCGGCGAACAAATCACAATGCCCGCCACGCTGCCGCCAGGGTCAAACATCGGAGATCAGGCGCAGCTGCCGCGGCTGGTTCTTCAGTTTGAGGAGGCGGGTGAGGATGAAGCTAATCTACCGCTGGTGGCCTACGGTGACATGCTGTTCGACAGCCCCGAAATCTTCGGCGGCCCGGCGCGTGAGTTGGGCATCGCCTGCTCGACCTGCCACAACCGCTCCGACGTGAACCGGGATTTCTTCATTCCGGGCCTTTCATCCCATCCGGGTGGGATGGATGTGGACGGATCGTTTTTCAATCCAATGTTCAATGACCGGACCGATGATCACTTGGACACGCCTTCTATGCGTGGCATCCGCTTTACCGCACCTTATGGCCGCGACGGGCGCGAACCCAGCCTGCGCCGGTTCATCCGAAATGTGATTGTGACCGAATTCGCGGGAAAGGAACCAACGCCGTTCCAACTGGACGCGCTGGAAGCCTATGTCAAACAGTTCGACTTTCTTCCCAACCCAAAGATCGACCGGTCCGGCAAGCTGACCGATCTGGCGTCAGATGCCGCCAAGCGCGGGGAGTTGCTGTTCAACACCAAATTTGCCGGACTTGGTGACAAATCCTGCGCTTCGTGTCACACGCCTGACCGTCAGTTCCGCGATGGTCTGACCTACGACATCGGCAGCGCTGAACCACCATTCCCCGGCGGCACGGCTTCTGCGTTCGAAACCCCGACGCTGCGCAACGTCAATTTCACTGCACCTTACATGCATGACGGATCGCTGCCGACGCTGGCCAGCGTTGTTGACTGGTTCAATGATACCAAAAATTTGGGTTTGGACGAAGCACAGCGCGCAGATCTGACGGCCTACGTCGAAGCTGTTGGAGACGGTGAAGACCCCTATCAAGTATTCGAAGGTCGCAACAGCGTATTCCGCTTGTCCTGGGAAGAGCTGACGACATTCGCCAGTACGCTCGATACCCTGCTGCCGATGCAGGATGCCGAAAACATAGCGGTTCTGATCGACACGGTAGCTCCTGATCTGGCCGCGGATGCCAGTGTCATGGTCAATCAGAACGCCAAGCCCGAAATCTACGAATTCGCCGCGATCCTGCGAGCGGTTGGCGATGCCAGCGCCGAAGGAAACTGGACCGAAGCCATCCGCCAGTGGGAACTGTTCAAGTCCATGCAGGCCGAAATTGACGAGAGGATGTTCTGATGTTGTCGCGCCGCAATTTTCTGGTCGCTGCAGCCGCATCTGCAGCCATGCCCGTAATGGCTGCAACTGACCAGGGGCTGAAGCTGGCCTTCATCCCGCAGGAGAACCCCGAAAAGCTGTTGGGTGACATCAACGTCATCACCGGCTGGCTTTCAGAGCAGATGGGCGTCCCGGTCACGGGGTTTGTCACGTTCGACCACGCTGCTGCCGTTGAGGCGCTGCGCAACGGTGATGCCGATATCTCGTTCATGGGAGCGTTGCCCTTTGTGTTGGCCGAAGACCAGATCGGCGCCGTACCGCTATTGTCCGAGGTTTATCGCGGGCAACCCAGCTATTCGGGCCGGGTCTTCGTGCGGCGTGACAGCGGAATCGAAGCGCTGGCCGATCTCCGGGGACGTGACATCGCCTTTTCCGATCCGGTCTCGGAATCCGGTTACATCTATCCGCTTGATCTGTTTGTGCGCGCCGGGCTGTTCGCGGGCACGGGCGATGCCGACAGCTTTTTCGGGCAGAAATTCTTTGCTGGCGGATATCAGCAAGCGATGCAGGCCATGGCCAACGGACTGGTCGATGCGGCAGGCGCAAGCCAGTATGCCGATCTCTATCTGACCCCGGATCAGCAGGCCGAGGTCAAGGTGCTGGCGGAATCAGAACAAATTCCCAGCCACGCAATCATTGCCCGCCCTGATCTGGACGCCGGGCTGCAGGCAAAGTTCATTGAAACCATGCTGCGCCTCAACGAGAGTGAGAACCGTCATCTGTTGGCCTACCTCTATGGCCCGGATGGCTATCTTCCTGCTGATCCATCGGTTTACGAGGGCGTGCGCGAGACTGCGCGGCGGTATGGGTTTCTGAAATGAATCCTGTAGTTTCACTCAACGCGATATCGCAACACTTTGCCAGTGCAGCGGCGCTTACAGAAGTTTCACTATCAGTGCAGCCCGGTGAAAGCGTCGCGCTACTCGGTCCTTCGGGTGCGGGCAAATCAACGATGCTGGCTTTGTTGGACGGTCGTTTGCGTGGTTGGCACGGCGAAGCCCAGGTGCTTGGCAAGCCACTTTTGGCAACTGGGGTTCCATCCCGCGAGGACCGTGCCAATACCGGCTTTATCTTTCAGGAATTCGCACTGGTTGATCGGCAGAGTGTTTATCAGAATGTAATGAACGGTCGGATGGGCCGGATGAATATCTGGTCTTCGCTTTGGGGGCGGTTCCGGGAAGAGGACCACATGTGCGTGACACGGGCGCTTCAGGATACGGGGCTGTCAGACCTGGCAAGCCGCCGTGCCGATCAGTTGTCGGGTGGGCAACGGCAGCGCGTTGCGATTGCCAGATGTCTGGCACAAGAACCCGAGTTGATCCTTGCGGATGAGCCCGTCAGCAATTTGGACCCTGCTCACGCCGAACGAATTCTGAGCCTGATCACAAGCTCTGCACGTAGCCGTGGTATCGGCGTCATTTTCAGCTCGCATCAGCCGGATCTGTCGCGCCGCTTTGCCGAGCGCATCATAGGCCTGCGAGATGGCGTGGTATTGTTCGACAAACCGTCGGCTCAATTTACCAGCGGGGACATCGACGAGCTGTATCACGGCGCCAGTGTCACATCGGGGCTGCGTGTAGTCAGTTGATGGGCCGATCTGTCATTTGGGTCATGCTGGCTCTGGCGATCCTGTGGTCGCTGACCAGCGGGGATATGGGATTGGGCAAGCTGCCAGGCGCAGGGCCCCGTCTGGCAGAGTTTATGGGGCGCATGATCCCACCTGACCTGTCCGTTTGGCGCGAGGTTCTGACAGGGCTGGCGGAGACACTGAGGATCGCCATTCTGGGAACATTGTTCGCTGTAATCCTGTCCTCGGGACTGGCCCTTCTGGCCTCTGAAACTATGGTGTCACCAACAATTTGGCGCCCCGTCCGCGCCTTGCTGGCGGTTATCCGGTCGATCCCGCTGATCCTGGTCGCCATGCTAATGGTGGGCGCTGTTGGGTTGGGACCACTTCCCGGTATTCTGGCAATCACATTTCACGCGACTGGCATGTTGGCAAAGTTCTATGCGGAAGCCATCGACAACGTTGCTACCGCTCCTGTGGCGGCGCTTGAAAGCGCGGGAGCCAACAGAATTCAACAGTTGCGTTGGGCGATCTGGCCGCAGATGGCGCCTGTGATCATGCGCGATACCGTATTTCGGTTTGAACTAAATCTGCGCGAAAGCCTGATACTGGGCATTGTCGGTGCCGGTGGCATCGGGCTGTATGTGCAAACCTATGTACGGTCGTTTCAGTATGAAAAGGCTGCGACCGTGACGTTGGCAATCATTGTTCTGGTTTTATTGTCAGAGGCGCTGAATACGGCCTTGCAAAAACGGTTCAACTAAGCCGGAATCTCCCAATTCTCCAAGGAAAAGGCTCGTGTCTTTCCTTTCTTCCATCGCGGTTGAAGGTTGGATGCTTCGCTTGAAACCGGGCCGGTGTAGTCTGCTACACACCCCCTCACGCTGGTTTGTTAAGGCCTCAAGCTTG
Source organism: Ruegeria sp. YKSF131 (assembly GCF_059612645.1). Lineage (NCBI taxonomy): Bacteria > Pseudomonadati > Pseudomonadota > Alphaproteobacteria > Rhodobacterales > Roseobacteraceae > Ruegeria > Ruegeria sp. YKSF131. The sequence goes on from NZ_JBXWQZ010000025.1 coordinate 24,391, forward strand.
CTAGATTGAAAGTCGCCTGCGTTGAGGAAAATTCTTGGTGCCAATCTAGCGTTCAAACGGATTCACCGCTGTTTCCATGGGAATGTGTTGCCGAAACATTTGCTACCAGCCTGCCAGTGCGTAGTGCTCTGACACGTGCGTTCATCCAATGCCTCACGACGACTCGGTACATCAGTTCACGGAAAAAGCCAAAGTTCTGCCTGTGACGGACATAGAAGGAGTCAGGGGAGTCAAAGACCCCAAAATCCTGCACGATGCCGTTTCTTTGAATGTATGTGTCACGGCCTTCCCATTCGACCTGGGGATCGCTCAGGCAATCCGTCCCCACACCATACCCACACAGGCTTTCTGTTTTGGGAAATGTCTGCTGCAACACGCGTAAGAAAAGCTCATCCAGAATAAAGCCTTCCAGCTTTAGCCACGTACCCTCTGCTTCGACTTCGACCCATGAATGCACAATCTCCATCGGCGCCATCGGATAGAAAAGCTCGGGAACCACACCCCTCTGCAATTCTTTGTGGATCGTAAAGCCATGCAAACGGCATCGGATACCGCTGCCGCGAAACAGTGCCATCAGAAGAGTGCCCTTGGTATTGCATTGCCCATAGCCATTGGCGAGTACCTCTGACGCCGGGATATCGTCTGCACGGTTGTAACCAAAGGCAATCTCGTTACGCACGAAATCATAAATAGCGCCAATTCGATCCAATACAGGCAGATCGGGCCAGCTCCGTTCCGTTATGAGCCCCAAAATTGCGGGTGTTTCAAAATCAAGCAGAGGTGTGGCGGTTAGCAACGGGTCTCGGTTCAGCATTTGGTCTCTCGTCGAATCAACTCAGAAAGACTTTTAACTGCTATAGTGACTATAGCTTCAAGAGGCTAATTCCAGTTCGCAATAACGCTGCCCGGGGTTACGCGCCGATTTCTTCGTGATCAGTAAGACATTCGGAATGATCGCGCAGAACTTCGAGAACACGACAGTCCGAGGTGTTGCCGCCACTGCATTCATGCACCATGCGCTCCAGCTCGGTCCGCAACGCTTCCAGCCGCGCCATTCTTTGCTCAATCTGTTTGAGTTGCCGGCGCGCGATACTGTCGGCTTCATGACATGGGCGATCCGGATCGTCGGACAAATCAAGCAGTTCGCGTATCGCCTCAAGCGAAAACCCCAATTGGCGGGAATGACGGATGAATGCAAGGCGATCCAGTTCGGCATGGCCGTAACGCCTCTGGCCACCTTCGGTGCGCCCCGGTTCCGGCATAAGTCCGATCTGCTCGTAGTAGCGGATCGTCTGAACCTTGGTTCCGGTCTTTTTTCCGAGCGTTCCGATCGTCAGCATCTGGGTCTCCTTGCAAAGTTACAGCTTATGTAGGTTCGCGTCGACACCGCACAATAGTACCTTCCAGCCGGTGGACCTGTGACACCCAGCCGCAGGCTCAAAAACCCCTTTGAACCTCTAGCAGGTAGAGGGTGTACATGCCGTTCTGAACCAAGAATCACAGGCGGACGGCTAACTTTGAAACTGACCGTGTTTCAGAAAATCTTATGGGTAATGGCTGGTGTCGCAACGGCGGCATTTGCCTATCTGATGCTGTGGTCAGAATATAGACCTGCGCGGATTGAGGAGGGGTCTGTCCCGTTCGAAGCCAGGTTCGAACTGACAGATCACTCTGGTGTTGTCCGTACTCAGAACGACTTTGCGGGCAAATGGATGTTGGTGTTTTTTGGGTTCACCAACTGCCCGGACGTATGCCCTACAACACTGTCTGAGGTAGCAGCAGTGCAGGAAGGGCTGGGCGACCAATCAAACCAAGTGCAACCTATCTTCATTTCAATTGACCCCGAACGCGACACTCCGGCCGTCCTGGCCGAGTATGTGCCACTTTTCGATGCGGGGATCATTGGGCTTACAGGCACGCCAGAACAGATTGCGCAAACGTCCAAGACCTTTCCGATATTCTACGAACGGATCGAACAAACCCCTGCGCCGGATGGATATACGATGGGGCATACCTCTCATCTGTTTCTGTTCAACAAGGACGCTGGATTCGTCCAGTCCTGGTCCTATGGCACGCCTGCCGAAGAAATTCTTGCGGATCTGAAACAGAGACTCTGAGCACCATGTCCCGGTTTTCTAAAGATACACTTCTCGGCCTGGCCTGGGCGATTGCCTTGGTTGCTTCTCTTTCTGTTCTGTTCATTGGAGAGATCCTGGGGCAGACGCCCTGTGTGCTGTGCTGGTTCCAGCGCGCGTTCATGTTCCCATTGGCGATCGTACTGGGGCTTGGCCTGTGGTGGCAGGACCAGAACGTGGGCCGATACGGGATAGCACTGGCATTGGGGGGCGCCGTTGTCGCCTTGTGGCACATGGGCCTGTATGCTGGTCTGATCCCGGAAAAAATCCAACCATGCTCGGCAAGTGGTCCGTCCTGCACCGACGCAAATCAATCTGTTTTGGGCATCCCGATTCCGCTGATGGCGCTCGTTTCATTCGCGCTGATCGGCGTTCTGTGCGCCCTTTCACTCAAGGAGAAACAAGTATGAACAGACGTGGCATGATCTTGTCCGTTCTCGCGCTCGGTGGGGCCGGATTCGGGGCCGCCGCCTGGTACGTGAACCGAACGACTGCTTCAGGCAACACCGAGCCTGTCGCACCCGAAATCGCCGAAACACTTATCCGTTCCTACTCGCCTGTTCTCGGCCCTAAAGACGCACCGGTTACAATTGTCGAATTTTTCGATCCGGCTTGTGAAGCCTGCCGTGCCTTTCATCCGGTCGTGAAGGACATAATGGCTCAGCATGGAGACGCCGTGCGTGTTGTGATCCGGTACACCCCTTTCCATGGCGAAGGCTCAGAGGAGGCGATCCGCGTGCTTGAAGCGGCACGCATGCAGGGGGTCTTTGAACCGGTCCTGGAAGCCGTGCTGCGAGAGCAGCCCAAATGGGCCGCGCATGGTGCGCCTGAGCCTGGTCTTATTATTCGAATTGCAGCAGCGGCGGGACTGGATGCCGAGGCAGCGCAGGCACAAATGCTTGCGCCCCAGACAGTTGGTGTTCTCAATCAGGATCGCGCTGATGTCGAAGCGGCCGGTATAAGGCAAACTCCGACATTCTTCGTCAATGGCAAATCTCTGGATCCGTTTGGTGAGGCTGAATTGAGGCGCCTGGTCGCTGCAGAAGTTGCAGCACTGCAAAGCTGAGCAGTAGCGAGAGGTACTATGAGACTCACTGCAAAAAATACTCTTCTGGCAGGTGTACTGAGTGCATTCGGTCTGACGGCCATTCTCTCGGCACCGGTTCTGGCAGGGGGCAACGATGTTGTCGTTGAAGATGCCTGGTCGCGCGCTTCTATTGGCTCCAACCGACCTGGGGTCGCTTACATGACGATCCGCAACACCGGCAATGAGGCCGTCACGCTGACGTCTATCCGCACCGATCTTGCGAGGATGCCCGAGATCCATCAGACATCGACCAATGCAGAGGGCGTCAGTTCCATGGCACCCGCTGGCGAGCTGGAAATTGCGCCGGGTGGTTTCGTAGCGCTTGAGCCGGGCGGGCTCCACGCAATGCTCATGCGGCTGCAACGCCCTATGATCGAAGGCGAGCGCTTTACGCTGACTCTTATCTTTGCTGATGGCGCAGAAAAGACCGTCAACGTGCCGATATTTGGCATCGCGGCGCGAGGCCCCGAGAGCTGATGCAGCGGCGACGCGTTCTCACATTCGGGTCTGCTGGACTTGGAGCAATCGGCCTGACGCTCTTTGCCGGATGGTGGCAAGTGGATGGGCCGGGAGCGGCTCAATCCGATCGCCTTCGCCCCCTTGCGTTGTCGGACATGAACTTTCGCATGGTTGATCACGAAGGGATCACCGTCACCCCGCAATCGCTGGTCGGACGTGCAACAATGGTGTTCTTCGGCTTTACCTACTGCCCGGATGTTTGCCCGACGACTCTTTCGGATATTTCCCTCTGGCTGGATGATCTGGGCAATGACGCGGACGAGTTGAACGTCGTGTTTATAACCGTAGACTCTGAAAGGGACACGGTCGATGCCATGGCCGATTATGTCAGCTACTTTCATCCGGCTATTCGCGGTTGGGTCGGCGTTTCGGACCAAATCGCGCAAGCCGCAGACGACTTTCGCGCCAATTATGAAAAAGTTCCACTGGAAGATGGCGACTACACAATGAACCACACCGCAAGTGTTTTTCTGTTTAACCCCACAGGCGAATTTGTCAGCACCATCGACTATCATGAGCAGAGAGAGTTCGCTGTACCCAAGATCCGCCGCGCTTTGAAAAGTGGAGCGGATACAACATCATGAACGCACGGTTTCTAGCAACCTCGGCGATCGCGATCAGCAGCGTCTCGATTGCTTCGATCATGTTCATTGCCTCGAACAGGTCTGAAATGACGGCGCCTGCGCCCACGGTCTTTCAGCTGCCCAAACTTCCTGCGGAACCGCAGATCACATCGGCTCCGTTGCTGAATGTACCATCGGCAGAACTCGCTCCAAGCCCCGTTTCGTTTCGACCTGCTCAGCCGGAACCCATTCAGGCAGAGGAACCTTTGCCACCTGTTGAACCACCTTCACGAACATGGACGCGCGAGCTTGCAGTGGGTGACACACTCGACAGTATGCTGTCTGACGCGGGGATCGACGCAACCGATCGCGCCGAAATCGCACTTGCACTTGGCGCTGAATACGACTTGCGGCGCTTGCGGCCGGGTCACTCGATAACAGTCGTTGCAACGGCAGCGGATCAACTGTGGAGTGTGGAGCTCGCCGTGGAAGATGGCGTGAGAATTGAAGTGACACTTAGCGAGACGTTGTCCACGCGCGTGGTCTCACCGGAACCCGACACTGTCATTCTGGCCCGCAAAACAGAGATCGAAACTTCGATTTCAAATGCGCTGAGTAGCGCAAAGATCCCGGTTCGTTTTGCGGTGGATCTCGCTCAGATGCTGAGCGGGACAGTGGATTTTCGGAGGGACCTGACAGGTGGTGAAGCTCTCCGTCTTCTCTGGCGCGAAAAGAGCATCGATGGCGAGAGGGTGGGCCAGTCCGAGCTCATTTTTGCGGCGCTGGAAGTTGATGATCGGCTTTACGAAATAGCATGGCCAGACGACGACAACGGTCGCGCCACGATCTATGTTGATGGTGAACTTCTTCGTGTCTTTGCCCAACCCGTCGAAGGCGCGCGCCTGAGTTCAGTCTTTGGTCGGCGAAAACACCCGGTCTACGGCAATGTGCGGATGCATACAGGTGTCGATTTTGCTGCTGCACGCGGCACGCCGGTACATGCGACAGCTCCGGGCCGGGTATCCTATGTTGGTTGGCGCGGGGGGTATGGGCGTGTGGTGGAAATCGCTCATGGATCGGATACGGTCACGCGATATACGCATCTTAGCGCAACCGCCGATGGTCTGGCCAAAGGTCAGCGCGTGGAGGCTGGCGAGATGGTTGGCCGTGTCGGGTCGAGCGGCACCGCGACCGGCCCCAATCTTCATTATGAAGTATTGGTTGACGGGCGCCCAACGGACCCGCTTTCTGACGACCGACTTGCTGCCGCTGCGAACAACGAGGTTGAAAGCGAAGCAGCGCGAAAACGCTTAAGAAATGCTCGGGCACAGCTTGAGGAACAGCTGGGCAATACCGTCGCCAAAAAAAGCGAATCTAGTTCGTGAGAGTTTCTTAAAACGGCTTCAGGTGCGCGGCTATCAGTTAGCGGGTATGCGCACCTGAAGCGAACTGCACTGCAGAAGAACCAAATCAGAGGATGTAAGATGATGGCAATCGCGGGGGCCTTGGTTGGCGCCGTTTGGGGTGGGGTCCTGGCAAAGCGCCGGAATGGCAACAGCCTTGATATTCTTCAATACGCTACAGGATATGCCATCGCTTTTGGCCTGGTGGCGTTCTTTCTTTCGATCGCAGTTGTGCGCCTGATGTAACGCGCCAGTAAGCGAGGCGAAAGCCGGACACCTTGAAGTCCGGCTTCCACTCTTATGTGGTCGCAGCGCCTGTTCCGTGCGAGCCAAGGGTATTTGCCGCAGTCTGGGCGGTGTGATCTTCCGGAGCTTTCAGAAGCCGTAAGGCATTGGCCACGACCAGCAAGGACACTCCGACATCCGCGGCGATTGCACCCCACATGGATGCCAGCCCAAAACCCGTCAGAGTCACAAACAATGCTTTGGTCGCAAGTGAGAAGCCGATGTTCTGACGGATGATCGACATGGTTCGACGTGAATGGTCGATCAGCCAGGGTACTTTACCGATGTCGTCGGTCATTAGAGCAATATCTGCGGTCTCAATAGCAGCGTCGGACCCAACTGCACCCATCGCGACCGCATAATGTGCCCGAGCCATCGCAGGTGCATCGTTGACGCCATCGCCGATCATCGCAACCATCTCGTGTTGCTCTGCCAGTTCTTCGATCGCAGCGACCTTGTCTTCCGGCAGAAGCTGGGCCCGGACTTCGTCGATGCCGACTTCGGCTGCTACCGCTCTCGCGGTTTGTTCGTTGTCACCTGTCAGCATGATGATTGACTTCACGCCCTGCGCGTGAAGCCGGGCAACGATGTTCTTGGCTTCGGGGCGAATGCGGTCCCGCAGCTCAAGCAAACCGGTGACTCCGTTCTCATCCCCGACAACCACAAGTGTGCTTCCCGCGCTCTCGATCTGGTTGCTCAATTCGGCAGGAATGGACGCGCCAAAGCCCTTCTCTACAGCGAAGCGGTCAGAGCCAAGCCAGATATTTCCGCGCTCGGTGCGGCCCTCAAGACCCCGACCGGGAACGGTTCGGATATCTTCAGCCGCAGATATCGAAATGTCGGTCTGTTCTGCCCTGGTGAGAATGGCGCGGGCCAACGGGTGTGAAGATCGAACCTCAAGGCTGGCAGCGCTTGCCAACAGTTCCCGCTCGGATGCGCCGCCCAGCGGATAGACATTGGCCACTTCAGGCTCGCCCATGGTGATCGTGCCGGTCTTGTCCATGGCCAGTGCGGTAGTGCGCCCGGGGGCTTCGATATATGCACCGCCCTTAATCAGAACCCCGGCCCGGGCCGAAGCGGTCAAAGCCGCAACGATTGAAACCGGCGTGGAAATGACGAGTGCACAGGGGCAGGCGATAACCAGAAGAACAAGTGCATTGTAAAACCAAAAGCCCCACGATGCGCCAAATGCAAGCGGTGGGATCAGGGCGATGGCCACTGCAACGACCATAACGATGGGCGTATAGATCCGCGCAAATTTTGTTACCCACTGCTCAACCGGCGCACGGCGCGCATGAGCATCACCGACCATCCGGATAATCTTGGCAAGCACGGTATCGGACGCTGTTTTCGTCGCACGTATTTTGAGGGTGCCTTCACCATTGATTGTGCCGGCGTAGACCTCATCACCCAGCTCTTTGGGGATCAGTGCGCTTTCACCTGTGATTGGAGCCTGGTCAACGGCACCGGCCCCTTCGATGACTTCCCCGTCAAGTGGAATGCGATCCCCACCCCGAACGATGAAGCTGTCGCCGACAAAGACATCCGCCGCCGGGACCGTTGCCTCTGAGCCGTCAGCACGAACCAGCCGAACCGTCGGGGGGGCCAGATCAAGCAGCGCGGATACTGCGTTGCGAGCCCGTCCGACACTCCAGCTTTCCAGATAAAGAGAGAGCGAAAAGAAAAATGCTACAGTTGCCGCTTCAAAAAACTCACCCAGACCGATGGCACCAGCGACGGCAACAACCATCAAAAGGTTCATATCCGGCGAAAGGCGCTGCGCCGAAGACCAGGCCTTGGGGGCCACCAGCCAGACGCCAAACAAGATCGCGACCGCGAACAAAGTGGCCTCGGGCAAAGGCATCGGAACCTCACCATGTCCCGAAAACAGTCCAAGCGCTCCGCCCATGCCTGTTTCGAAGATGTGCCAGCCAAAGCCTGCCGCCCAAAAACCTCCGCTGAGTGTGGTGAACCGTCGCTGACGCGCAATATGCGCCGCCTGATCCAGGGCGGCATTTCCGTCATCCCAAGGTTTGGCGTTCATACCGGTGCAGGCAACCAGCAGCATGACGTCTTCGTCAGAAAGCTTGGCAGCACTTTCAAGAAGCGTCATTCGACTGTTGATGACATCAAAAGCGAGATGCTCTTCACCACCAACTTTCGGGCCGATAACCCGGTTCAGGATCACAACCTCTTCGGCGCAATCGAGGCCAGAGACCTGAAAGCTTCTACCGCCGTCAGGAATTGGACCGGCGGGGGCGATGGCGCCACACCCGCCACTACTGCATGCGTGGTGACCATGTTTGTTTTCGTGGCCATGGTCGTGGCTATGGGTATCGGATGACATGATCGGACCTCAAGAATCTCTATGGTCCTTTGTAAGTAGTTCCTACAGTAACTAGAGCTTCAATACCTTTCTGAATTTTTTAGCATCCGGGTTCCTTGCGCGTGATACCGACACTCCATTCCTTCTTGCGGGCTGGTCGCGTGGATGCAATCTAGTCGCAGAGGACGCAAAAAATTCTGGAACAGGTCAATGCAGAAACGGATCGCAATTACCATCACGTTAGTCTCGATTACTGCCGGTTGCTCAGCCCAGTTCACTGGGGCCAAAAGCAAAGCACTTGAACCAGGCAACGTGCCAGATTCAGTCGTTGCGCTGGCAGGGCCGGGGCAGGATCTGGCCACGGCACGCCTTTTGCCAGAAGACAATTGCTTCTGGTATGAGCACAGCGGACCTGTCGAGACGACATTGGTACCATTGCGCGCGACGAATGGCGCTCCGATCTGCGCCGCGCGAGACGCCTGATAAAAAAGAGGGCGACGACGTCCACCTACGCTGCCCAAAATTTATGAGCGGGCTGTGACGCTATCTTCGGCCGAGTATAAATATGCGGTCGAGCCGATTCTTACATGTGGGTAGAGATCATTGATATGGGCCATGATCATTCTAACACATCCAGAACTTGCGCGACCACCGATGCTTCTAGGCTGAGGCGTGCCGTGAATTCTGAGATATGTATCTCGATTTCCAACGTATAGATAAAGGGCTCGAGAGCCGAGAGCATTACTTGGCCCGGGTTCCATACCATCCCGAAATTCCGCGTATTCGGGGTTGCGCTCGATCATTGAAGCCGTTGGCGTCCAATGTGGCCACTCGACCTTGCGCCGGATAGCATAGGTTCCGGGCTCGTAAAGGTTCCCTCGCGCGATCGCAACGCCATAGCGCATTGCGGTCCCGCCTTCCTCGATATGGTAAAGATAGCGCGCGACCGCATCGACATGGATGTCACCAGGAACCAAACCATCATTTGCTACGACACGTCGTGGTAAAAAACGGTCATGAACGCCCCATGGATTTGAGGTCGCTGGATCGTAATCAAATGGCGTGACCTGGCTGTCCCAATAGGTCTTTTGCGACGAGGTTGGCCATGTTTTGGCGATCAATGGACTGGCCGCAGACGCGGAAAACAGCGCAGTGGTTGATTGAATGAAATAGCGCCTTGTCAGCATAGATCTCAGCCTGGTTCACAAGTTCAATGTATTTGCATCGCATTTTCACGATCAAATTCGAGTCTTAAAGCCTCTAGCAGCTAGAGCTTCAAGAGGTTTCAGGTAACGCTTAGTTTATCCAGTCGATCAGGTGCGCGGTGGCGTGAACTCTGATTTGATCGAGTTTGCTTTGGACTGGGTCAAAAAAGCAATGGAAAGAACCGAAATGCCCATTGTAGTTGCTTCATGTTTTCGGTTTCCGACGATGCAAGCCAAAGGAACAAGACGGGAATTCGGCGCGGCTTTGCAACAGCTTATCTGTCCTTGGATACAGAGCGGCAAAAACCCGCGCGCACGCTGTACTTGCCGCTTAGACCCGCTGAATCCGCGTAGTTGTCTTCTCAGCCAGGAATGTCAATCAGGAGTCATCGCCGTCAGGCTGCACGGTCACTTTGGCCTCCACGGGCACACCCTCAACCATCAGAGGGCTGTGGCTGTTGCCATTGAGAGAAACTTTTACTTCAACATCGCCATCGGGGAGCGACGGAAGGTGTAACCAATTGGCATAAAGGCGGCCCAGCTTTTCGCCGTTGATATAAACATGCGCGTGACCTTCGCCTGGAACGTCAGCCGTGGAGGCATTTTCCGGAGCAAAGCGAAAGTTCTGCGGTGTCACACGCAGATTCCAGCCCGCCATAGGATCCTTAATCATCTGGATCGCCACACTGGGGGCGTCGCTGTCGGCAGGCAGATTAGTGGCAGCGGAGTGGTCGTGCGCTGCCATCTCCATGTTGCCGCCGTGTTGGGCCGGGTCAGTATGGTCATGGCTCTCAAAGGTGCTACCGCTGCTGGCGGCAATCACAAAGCCAGCACCGCCGCCAAAGACAAGTCCGATGGCAAAGAGAGCAAGAGAACGGGACATCTTGTCATCCTCAATAAAAAAAACCCGCCGGTGTAACCAGCGGGGTAGCAATGGAGGAGCGCGATCAGACTGCAGCGCCTGCGCGCTTGCCTTCTGTCTGCCAGAAGTGGCCGGTGAAACTGCCTAAGAGTGCCCAGGCGGCCATGCCGATGCCGAAGGCCCGGGCAGCAAAAAGCGCCCCGATCTCGGTCGGAACCGGCCCAGAGAAACTCTCAGGCTCAGGGGCCCCGATAATATGCGGTACCATTAGCAGCACGGCCGCAATCAGGTAGCTTACCAGGTTACCTCCAAAGGCAATCAGCCACATGGCTACGCCGGCTGCGGCAACGGTGACCGTCCACCAGATCTGACGCACTCCCACATCTGCTGCCGCTACGCCGGGAACTTCTGGAGCCAGTGACAAGCCAGGAGCAAAGTGGAAGGCGACAAAGCCCGCAAGACCCCAAAGCAGGCCGGTGCGGCCGTTGATCTCATGCCCCTGACGTTCGGCTACTGACATCAGCGCCGCCAGGACTAGCGCATAGCCGGTGTAGGTAAGCATGGTGAAGATAATGCTGAGACCATCGCGCATCGGCTCGGCGAACATGCCGGGCAGGTCGGGATGCGCAGTTACGGGATCAGCGCCAAAATGCACCAGGTCGCCGCCCTCATAGAGCTCGGCGTGAAGTAGCACTGGCTGCACGAAATACAACTGCAGAAGGGCGGCAATCAGCCCCGCTGCTGCACCAGCGAACAAGCCGCTGGTCAGAATACGACTGAACATTGTTTTAGTGGCAGGGGAAGCCAGTTGCGTGGCGCACATCATGAGCCGCGTCATGCAGGCCAGAAGCCTGAACATGGCCAGTCACGGTAATGATCCCTAGACCCAGAACCACGGCGAATACTGCAGGCAGAAAGGATGCGCCAGCGGCGGATGCCTTGATCGTTTTTGTCGTCATTTTAATCCTCCTCGCCGTCACACCCGACGGCATATGTTGTGTCCATCCTACGGCCGGTCTCCTGACTCGCAGGTCACAGCAGACTTCCCCCTTCCCAGCGCCATTACGCCAGTGGTATTGGAAGGCCGCTCGCCGCTCACAGTCGCGGGGGCGGTCAAGGCTTCAGTGCGGTAGTTTGGTGCACCGTCCTCATTCCCGTTTCAGTCCCAGTGCGTAGGCACCTTTGGACACCGTAGAAGCCTTTATTGTTCCATAGTGCTTTGTTCCGTCAAGTACGAAAGCGACATCATAGTATTCTGCAGCGGTCAATCTTAGGTAATGGCAGGCTTGGTTTAGATTTTAGCCGTTCAGTGCAGAAGGCTAAGTCGAAAAACACAAACTGTAAGCTGAAAACTCGACACCGGAGCTTTGGTCGGCAAGTTGCATGTTGGCTATCTTTTTTGTGCCGGTATACGTGCAATCGCCTTGAAACGTAGCTTACCTAGCTTCCTGGCGTCAGCGAAGTCGCCGTCAGTACTGTCCTCATACATCCGCATGAAGATCATTATGTCCGGAAGATCGACAACCGTAACCTCACCGAAAAGATAGGCGGTCTTGCCGCTTTGTCGCACCGCCAACGTCTGTGGTCGGTGACAACCGGACATGCAATCCACTTGCTGCAACTCGGCTTGCACCCCCGATGCCTCCAGCGTTGCGGCTAATTGATCATAAAGGGTGGAATCCGCGTCGCGGCAGGTTCTGCAAAGCGTGAGGTTAGGTAGGCACATGCGTCAGGCTGATCCTTGATCGAGAACTTCCATCTGAGATTTCATATTTGCTGGTCGGTTGTTAGCTCAGTTTCAATACGTGTTTTGACTCTAAGTCTGGAAAAGAGTCCATACTCAGGCAGGAAGGACACATGAGCCCTAGCCCTCGAAAACTTTGCAAATACACCGAGTGCGAGACGGGGATTTGGCAGGGCGAAGAAGCAACCATCAGACGAAAAAATTTTTAAGTTTCTACGTGAGACTGAGCTGAAGCAGGTGGTAGGCGATGAAGTGGAAACAGCTCACGCGAAACATCTTTGTTCTTCAATAATCTGAAACAGCATTGCCTCCGGGATCGGCTCGCCATGACACGCCTATTTTCAGGTCCGCGCGCACCGCGCCTCCCAAGGCGAATTCCGAGACGCGACAGGTTCTTGTTGCGCGTAACTAGGTTCGTTCTATCGTCAATTACAGTCTAGATCCGGGACATATAGCGGGGTTCGTGCTTGATGGTTACCTTTCGGTTACCACGACCGATCATGGGACTGAATGCGTAGCGACAACCGACGACATTCAAAAGGAAGTACGCTGATGCGAAACGCCTCGGCATTAACAACTTTTCTGTCTGCGTCACTACAACCGAGGATCGCCCATGCCGCCATCGGTTCTCGCCGCAACCCGGTGTGATGGGTGTTGTGATAACGGCATATCTCCGGGTGCAGCCAGTCTTCGAACTCCTCCAATGTCATCGACGCAGTGCCGGAGCCGTCGCATTTCCCCTTATCCTTGGGGGATAATTGCGTTCTTCCCTAAAGTAGATGAACGGCCTCCATGGTCGTCCTAATCAGGCGTTCGATATCTTCGCCGTAACGCGCTCGACCCGGTGGCCTTTACTTGACGGAGATACTCCAATCTGAGCGGGTCAAATGGAAGGTTTCGCTGCGGAAACGCGCCCATTGTCTACGTGTATGGCTTGCGGAATCCCAACAGTAGGCCAATACGACACCTCCGAGATATCTGGCGCGCGGATCGAATTCGTTCACACGCAATGGTGCAAACACAAGCAGATGGACGAGTCGGACTGAGCATCGAAACTCAACTATGCGCCCAGAACAATGCAGGTCGTGACATCAATTGCGAGAGGCAACCAATGTCTACCCAATGGTTTAGCCGCTAGAAACCTGTACCCAACGATCAGGGTGAATCGGGTCCTGTATTCGTAGGAAAAGATACCTTGTTTCCTTCCACGTTTTGATCCTGTTGGTAACATTGTCCAGAACCAAATCGCCTTCACTCGAGCGATAGACTAGAACAGCATGGCCATTGCGATTGGTGTCCAAGACGGTCGCGATTAGTAGCTTCGTAGGATCCACACCGTTCTGCACAAGTTCAAACTTCTTTTGCAAAGCGAAGTCTTCGCAATCTCCTGACCCTTGCGTCGGCAGTGTCCAGTATTCCTTTGTCCCGTATTGGCTTTGATCCGAAACGGCACGGATTCTCCGATTGACGCGCGTGTTGATCGTTTTAACGATCTGATTTTCTTGTGCCACGGACAGACCAGAACTACGAGCGCTCGCGCACGCCCAAGAGTAATCTTTGCATAGTGTTTTGGCACCGGATGGCGCTTCAATCTTTCTGTCAAGACCGATCGAGGGAAGCTCAGAGGCTTGTAATGTAGCGGCAGACACAAAAAAGCTGCATATAAAACAGATCATTGGGAGATAACCCAGCAGGTTTTTCGATAACATTCTCTGAACTAACGTGGGATTTGTCATATCTGCCTTCTCCATGCTCGTTCCTCGAAGGTATCCAAACTTCCGGGGCCAATGTATTTTATTCCAAGCCTTCATGTGCCTTGAGGCATTGCAACTGCTTCTTAGCCTCTAGGGGTAAAGCGGCAAAAATTTGCAGATTCTTTGGTATTTCTTCCTTAGTTGACAGCATCAGAGCATCCACGCCATCACCAGTCCGGCATAGCTAACAGCGCGAACTAGAGGGTAAGCTGATCGCAATTCTCTCATTCAACAAAAATACAACACAGATCGGCCGTCATCGCTTAAGGTTACGAAATACTGGGACAATGAAGCCGCTCCTCCCCAAACTGAGACAGGCAGTTTCGGTTTTTCCGGGCGCTGCAATTAGTGACCGCTAATGACATCTTTGACGACAGGCTCGTTGAGCAACGCCGTTAGCAGGGGGCATGCTGCTCCTTCAGTACAGGTCTGCACAAGTTCTACCAATGCTTGCTCCAGCCGTTGGAGAGCGGCGATCTTTGACCTGACCTTGTCGAGATGTTTTGTTGCGACGTCTTCGGCGTCACGACAGGCTTGCTCCGGCGCTTTGGACAATTCGCGAAGTGCGCATGCATCCTGAATAGTGAAGCCAAGATCGCGGCAGCGTTTGATGAATCTGAGCTCGGATATTTCCCGTTCCGTGTAAGCGCGGCGCCCCGAGGCGGTTCGACCGGTTTTCTCGACTATGCCTTCCCGTTCGTAGTAGCGGATCGTCTCGACCGACAGGCCGGTCAATCTCGCCACTTCGCCAATCGCAATCATGTGATGACCTTTCCCTTGAACCTGTAGCCACTACAGGATGCATATTGTCGGTCATGATGTCGAATTTCGCAAACCGCACGAAGCAAAAATCGAGGAAGCCGAACCGGCTTCCGCTCAGGATCGTCAAAGTCGGAGAAAGCAGACTATGAGCAAGTTTGTAGGGGCGAGTTTTCTTGGATCGTTTACCGCATTTGGCGTTGCGACCTGCTGCATCTTGCCGATGGCCTTGATTTTACTTGGCTTGGGAGGGGGCTGGCTGGCCGTATTTGGCAAGATTGCCGCCGCGAGTTATTACGTGCTCGGCGGTTCGACGGCCCTGCTGTTTCTCTCTGGCATCGTCGCGTACCGCCATGGTTCACTCGACCGCCTCAAATGGTGGCTGACAGGCAGTTTTGCGTTAACGACCATCGCTTGGGTTATCGTACTCAACGAAATCCGAATAAATGATTTCCTGATAACCTTAATGTGACGCCATGAGTGAAGAACGCCCGAACCTTGTCAGCACGATCATCTGCCCGGAATGTGGACATTCAAGACCTGAAACGATGCCAACAGATGCGTGCCAGTGGTTCTACGAATGCACATCTTGCGGAAAAGTCCTGAAGCCACTTCCCGGCGATTGCTGCGTCTACTGTTCCTACGGATCGGCCCCATGCCCGCCAATTCAGGCGGGCGACAAATGCTGCGGTTGATACGGCGACCGGGATGTCGGTTTTGTCCGCAAAGCCGGTCATCAGGCTTGGCGGACGCAGGTATTTTTTCACCGTAGGCTGGAACTTGCCCGGTAGGACAAGGCAGGCGTGAAGTCACGGATCAACTGGTTTGCCGTGAAGAATGTCACGTAAACCGGGCAGAACAAGCGAGCGCCGTGTTTTTCAGGATCTTGCCAGCGCCGTCGGGACTTCATACGGCCGGGTAGCTGGCAAACACCTCTGTGGTTCCATCCTTGCGGATCAGGAAGACGTCAAAGGCTTCGCGTTCGCTTTCCGGCCCCATGCCTGGCGAGCCGAACGGCATTCCGGGAACCGACAGTCCGACAGCATCCGGGTGTTCGCCCAGCAGGCGCCGGATGTCAGCGGGCGGGACGTGTCCTTCGATCATGTAGCCCTCCGCGCGGCCCGTGTGGCATGACATCATGCCCTCTGGAATACCGTTGGCGGTTTTGTAAGCGTTCAAGGCCTCCCAGGCACTGTTTTCCACGCTTAATTCAAAGCCTTCCGCCCGCATGATTTTGATCCACGAGCCGCAGCATCCGCAATTCGGATCCTTCAGGACATGGATGAAACGGTCGGTTTTCGCGAAGGCGGGAAGCGCCGCGCTTCCCGCAAGGGCCGCGGCTCCTTGCATCACGCGGCGGCGGCTCAGGTTATTCGTCGTCATGTTCCCTCCGGGGAAAACTTGTCTTGAACCGATGTGAAAGCGCACCGGCAGGGTTGAATGCGGATCGCAGATACGAGACTGCCATATTCGTTACCCTCGGATACTCATCAGATATGGCTTTCTGGGCGACGGAGGGATTTCTCACAATGATCTGGCGCAAACTCTGCTCGGAGACGGAACCCTCGCTCTCCTTTTTTCGCTGCACCAGCCACTCTGGGTCTTGCTTGGCAATAACCCGGTTCGCAAGCAACTCCGCTACCCTCCGATCAAGGCCGGAATTGCGCCTATTTCTCACTGCTGCGTTCTATGGCACCCACGATCGAACAGTTCTGAATTCCACCACGCCCCGGACACGCCGCTATCAGCTCGTCCAGATTGTTCCTCAACCGTACAAGCCCGTCGATCCGTTCCTGAATTTCGTCCCGCTTTTTGCGCGCTCTGGCCTGCATCGCGACGCACTCGGTATTTGGTACCGTGCGCAACTCCAGAATTTCCGCGATTTCTGCCAGCGAAAATCCGAGCTTCTTAGCGCCGGATATGAATTTCAGCCGCCAAAGCGTGTCACCACCATAGTCCCGCGCGCCGCCGTCAATTGGGCGCGGCGGCTGAGTGACAAGGCCCTTCCTTTCATAAAATCGGATCGTCTCGACGCCTATCCCGGTCTCGCGCGCGGCCTGGCCGATCTTAAGTGGTTGCATCGCGGTCTCCCTCCTTCACCGGCATCTTGACACCGTATCATGATACGGAGGTTAAAACATTGGGGTCTTGGTGCTTGCGAGGATGTCATATGCGGATCTTCCTGAAACGGTGGCTGCTGCCGATATTCGGCTCCGCCCTGGCGCTCTATCTGGTGTTTGCGCTCTACGGCAGCCTCGATTTTGCGCTGTTTCTGCAGGGCCTGCGCGGAGCCAACATGTTCTGGATCGCGATTCTTGCCGCCACCATCCTGCTGGAGCAGCTGATGAGCGGCTGGAAGTGGCGGCAGATCCTGTTCGACGTGAAACCGGTCGGCACCCTGCGGCTGACGGGGGCGCTACTGGCAGGTTATGGCGCAAATGTCCTTGTCCCGCTCGGCATCAGCCCGCTGGTCCGGGCCTGGCTGGTTGCTCGGCTCGACCGCTTGAAGATGGCGACCGTGCTTGCAACCGCGATCATCGCCCGGTTCCTCGACGGCGTCGTTTTCGCCCTTTTTGCCGGAGCGGTGGCCGCCGCCGGCCAGATTCCACAGATCGAGGGTGACCTGCGGCTGGGATTGAGCGTTGCGGGCCTGTTGAACCTGATGCTTTTCGGCAGCCTGCTTTGGGTTCTGTTCCGGTTCCGCGCGTCACTTCTGAGCGAAGACCCTCTGGTCTGCCGACTCTTCGACTGGGCTGCCGCCCGCATCGGGGCCGATGGCGCGTATCTGCGCACCGCGCTCGGTGAAGGGATTGTCTGGCCACAGGCACGGGCCCGCCGCATCGCCGCCATTGCCGCAGCCATTGCGGGTAAGCTGGTGGCGACAACCCATTTCCTGTGGGCCGGGCTGGCGGTTGGCGTGGTGCTGAGCGCGTGGGATTACCTGTTCCTGATGGTGTTTGCCGGGTTCGCCATGGTTCTGGGTCGTTTCGTGCGCATCCCGGCGAGCTTTGTCTTTGGGGCGGGGTTCGCGCTCAAGGTGCTTGGCGTTCCGGACGAAACCGCCCTTCTGATGATCCTGTTCAACTATGTGCTGACGATCCTTCTGGTGGTCGGGATCGGCCTGACGGTGTTGTGGCAGAGCGGCATCGACATCCGCCGCGCCCGGGCGGAGGCAGAGGCGGCGAATGGCAAGGCGTAATCCCGAAGACACGAGATTTTGGCGGATCGCCGGTGCTGGTGCGGTGTTTCAGGGCGGGTCGGCGGCGGTGGACAGCGCGACGGTAGTGGCCAGTCTGGTGCATATGCTGACCGGTAGCGCGCTGGCCGTGGGCTATGCCAGCACGGTCCTGCGTCTTGGCTGGCTGCTGCCCCAGTTCGCGGTGGGCTACCTCGCCGAGCGCACCGATCGGCGGATGCCGTTCTACGCCCTTGGTGCCTATGGGCGGGCGATCACGGTCGCGATGATTGGTATTCTTCTGTGGTGGGGGGCCGACTGGCCTCAGGTCGATTGGCCTCCGGTTCCGCTGGCGCTCGGGATGCTGGGATTGTGGACGGTCTATGCCTTTGCCAGCGGCGTGGTCGCGGTGCCCTACAACGACATCGTCGGCCGGGCGATCCCGTCCGAGCGCCGCAGCCGGATGTTGGCCTGGCGCTTTTTCGGCGGCGGTGTTCTGGCGGTTCTGGTGGCGGGCGTTCTGCGACTCGCGCTCGACGTGATGCCGCCGCTCAGGGCCTATGCGCTGATATTCTGGCTCGGCGCGGTGCTGATGATCGTCTCTGCGACGCTTTTTGTCTCCGCGGGTGAGGCCGCTACCGCTGCAAGGGCGCCACGGGACCGTCCTGCCAATCTGCCTGGATTTCTGCGCGAAGGTTTCTCGACGCTGCGGCAGGACCGCCGGTTCCGGCTGTTCCTGATCTTCCAATGGCTTGGTGCAGCGACGCTGATGGCGTTGCCGTTCTATGTCGTTGCCGCCAGCCGCAGCGGCCTCGGGGCGGCGGATGTCGGAACGCTGTTGGCGGCGCAGACTGTCGGCGCGCTGGCCTCGAATCCGCTCTGGGGCCACATCGGAGACCAGGCGGGCAAATTGCGCCTGCTGGGGATAGTGGCACTGGTGCGTCTCGGACCTCCGGTGCTGGTTTTGCTGCTTGTGGTCACGGGTTCGGGGCTGACCAGTTTCGCGGTGCTGTTCTTCCTGATCGGCGCGATGATGAACGGCGTGACCATCGGCTATCTCGGCTACTTGCTGGAGATCTCGCCCGACGACCGCCGCCCGGCCTATTCCGCGTGGTTCAACAGCTTTGCGGCCCCGGCGGCGCTGGCGCCGCTTGTGGGCGGTGTGGTGGTCAGCATGATCGCCATCGAAGCCGTGTTCATCGCTGCGATCCTGGCCGCGCTGGGACAGGTCGCGATCGCCGCGCGGCTTACACGGGGTTGAAATAGCACCTTGTTCAGGACCAAAGCGTTTCCTCTCAACCCGCAATTCAGATGCGATCCTGTCAAAAGGCAAGATGGCATGTCTAAACATGGGCGAAGCAGAAACCTTGAGCGCAGCGATTAGAATTGTTCCGTTCAGAACATGACGGCGAGGTCTCTTCTCGAAAACTCCAGAAAGCGGGGTACATGTCGAATTCCGCCACATAGCATCGCGGCGCTGATCGAGGGATATTCGAGGACTGACAAACGAACCTGGTGAGGCACGCGCCTCTGAACAAAGTTCACCGCGCCGTCACCCAATTTTGACCCGTGTGTCGGTGACGAACTCGTAAGGGGGCAGATCGAGGTTGCGGGGCGCGGGGCCTTTCCGAATTCTACCAGACGTGTCGTAATGTGAACCGTGACACGGACAGAACCAACCGTCCCAGTCTCCGGTGGGTTCGCTGCCGCCCTGCCCGAGTGGTATGCATCCCAGATGGGTGCAAACGCCAATAACTACCAGCCATTCCGGTCGCTGTACGCGCTCGGCGTCAGGTTGCGGGTCGATCATTGGTGCATCGTCTTCTGCTATCGCCAGCGCGATCCGCTCTTTAGTCCGGTGGTCTATAAAGATCGGCTTGCCTTTCCATTTAACAGTGATCCTCGTTCCTGGTCCGACACCTTCAAGATCTATGTCGACAACGGCTTGGGCGGAGATGTCTGCACTGGGGTTCATGCTGTTAACAAGTGGCCAGACCGCCGTGCCCGTGGCCACGATGGCGGCACCGCCGGTGACGAAGTATAAGAAATCGCGCCGAGTTTCAGGCTCTGAAGGTGCCTGTCTTTCAGAAAATTCAGACATATTGTTCCTCCTGTGCGTCAGGACGGGTTCATCGAATGATAGGACTCGGACGAGGTGGATCAGTCGCCTTGGTCCTCTTCTTCACCGCGATGCCCCATTCCCTATTCATCAGAGTGATCTTCGTCGGTGTCACCGTGCAATGCCTTTACAGGCAGTGCACCGGCCGTCAGGTGCAGTTCAATTGCTGCTCTCCGAATTGGATTTGCTAACATGGCAATTTCCCTTCCTTATTGGGTTACAAATTTGTTCTGATCAGTTGGCCGTTGCTGCTCCTTGTTGCGCAGTGTTCTTGCCGCAAAGCCTCCAGCCATACAGGGCGCCGTTCTCAGTGTTTGCCGTGGCCGCGATGCATTAAGAAATGCATGCCCACGCAGACCAGCAAGAACAGCAACGGAGAACTGAGCAAAGGATAGAGTGTCTCGCGGTATTCCCAGCCCAGAACAGCGGCGCCCAACGCGATCGCAATGACAACCGGGAGCCAATTACGCTTGGCACCGTTGGCCGTCTGATCTTCGGTTTTGGGCGCTTCGGCCGTTACGTCATAGCTGACCCTTTCGGTCGTCTCCTGTGTGGCGCGGGTTTCGTCGAAATTTGATTGGGTCATAGCTGATTTGCCTCCTTTTCGATGATCCATTGTTTGAGAAAGATGCGCTCATAGACGAAGACCAAGCCGATGCCAGCAACGGCATATACTACGATCATCGGGTCGGAGCGCAGCTTGAGTATTGTGAACGCGGTCAGGACTACGCAGTCCAGCGCCAGGGCGGTTAACAAGACCCATCCACGGGCTTTGATCTGACCGCGCAAGCGTCGCCAGACACCCCAATGCACCGCCATGTCCATCACCAGGTAAAAGAACGCCCCCAACGAGGCGATGCGAGACAGGTCGAACAACACCGCAAGCAGGCCCGCAATCACGACCGTGTAGATCAGCGTGTGAGACTGGATGCTGCCCGTCATGCCGAAATGGCTGTGCGGGATCATTTTCATGTCGGTCAGCATCGCCAGCATCCGGGACACAGCAAAAACGCTGGCGATCAGCCCCGAGGCCGTCGCCACCATCGCCAGCGCCACGGTCAGGTAGAACCCGCCCTGCCCCAGCACCGGCCTGGCAGCCTCGGCCAGGGCATAGTCCTGCGCCGCGCGGATTTGCTCGGGCGGCAGGCTGACACCGACGGCAAGGGCGACCAGCAGGTAGACCACCGCGCAGATCGCGATCGAGATCATGATGGTGCGCCCGACATTGCGGTGCGGGTCGAGGATCTCGGCCCCGCTGTTGGTGATGGTGGTAAAGCCCTTGAAGGCGAGGATCGACAGGGCTACCGAGGCGACGAACCCCAGCGGCGCGGCCGGTTCCGAGCCCTGAACCTGCCAGGTTCCGCCCGCAGCCCAAAGTGCGGCGATGCCGAATATTGCGATCCCGCCGATCTTGAGCGCCGACATGATGATCGACCACAACCCCACGGACCGGTTGCCCGACCGGTTCACCGCATAGGCAAAGACGATCAGCGCAACCGCGACCAAAGGCACCAGCGGTCCGCTCTCGATGTTGAACGGGCGGAGCGCATAGCTCGCGAATGTACGCGCGACGAGGCTTTCGTTGATCACCATCGACAGCGCCATCAGCAGCGAGGCCGCCGCCGCAACCGCCCCGGGCCCGTAGGCCTTGGTCAGGATCATGGCGATGCCGCCCGATGAGGGCCAGGCGTTGGACATGGCGATATAGGTATAAGCGCTGAAACCCGTCACCACGGCCCCGACCACGAAGGACAGCGGAAACCACGGCCCCGCCAGCCCGGCGATCTGTCCGGTCAGTGCAAATATCCCCGCGCCGATCATAACGCCGGTACCCATGGCGACGGCCCCGGTCAGCGAGATTGATCCGGGCTTCAGCGCGCCACTGGCGCCGTGCGTACTATGCTCGTGCGTGCTCAAATCTTCGCCCCCCGCAATCGCAGCGCATTTAACACCACTGAAATCGACGAAGCGCTCATGGCGAAGGCGGCGAACATCGGGCTGATCAGGATGCCGAAAAGCGGGAACAGAAGACCCGCCGCCACCGGAACGCCCGAGGCGTTGTAGATCAGGGCAAAGAATAGATTCTGCCGGATATTGCGCATGGTAGCGCGGGCCAGCCTTCGGGCGCGCACGATGCCATCGAGGCTACCGTTGACCAGCGTGAAGCCTGCACTTTCGATCGCCACGTCGGCGCCGGTGCCCATGGCGATGCCCACATCGGACTGCGCTAACGCGGGTGCGTCGTTCACTCCGTCACCCGCCATGGCGACCTTTGCGCCTTTCTCCTGCAGTTCGCGAATTATGCGGGCCTTGTCCTCAGGTAGAACGTCGGCTCGAATCTCATCGATACCCAGACGTTCGGCCACCGCCTTTGCAGTGCGTTCGTTGTCGCCAGTCGCCATGATAATTCGGAAACCCAACTCGTGCAGTGCTTTCAGTGCTGCAGGCGTGGTTTCCTTGACCGGGTCTGCGACGCTGACCAACCCTGCCACTGAACCATCAAGCATCACGAACATTACCGTTTCGCCGTCATCCCGGCGCGCATCGGCCTTGGCCGTCAGATCGGTCGCCTCGAGTCCGAGATCGGTGACCAGTTTCAGGTTGCCGAGCGCGACGGGGCGGCCATCCACCGTGCCTTTCACGCCTTTACCAGTCACCGCCTCGAAGTCACTGGCGTCGGACAGGGCCACGCCACGTTCCTCGGCACCTGTGACGATTGCCTCAGCTAACGGGTGCTCCGAGCCCTTCTCCAGCGTCGCAGCCAGCCGCAGCACCTCGGCCTCGTCATGGCCGGGTTCAGGTAACACAGCCACCAGCTGCGGCTTGCCCATGGTCAGAGTGCCAGTTTTGTCGACGATCAAGGTATCGACCTTCTCGAACCGTTCCAGAGCTTCGGCGTTTTTGATCAAAACTCCGGCTTGTGCACCTCTCCCCGTGGCCGTCATGATCGACATCGGAGTGGCCAAGCCAAGCGCGCACGGGCAAGCTATGATCAGTACCGACACCGCTGCGATCAAGGCGTAGGAGAGTGCCGGAGCCGGTCCCCAAACCGCCCATGCAATGAAGGCCAATACAGCGATGCCAATGACCGCTGGCACGAACCATCCGGCAACTTTGTCGGCGTATTTCTGGATCGGTGCGCGCGAGCGTTGCGCGTTGGCCACCATTTCGACAATCTGGGACAGCATTGTGTCAGAGCCCACTCGGGTTGCTTCGATTACAAGACTACCGGTGCCGTTGATTGTGGCCCCTGTGACCGGCTCGCCTTGTACCTTTTCGACCGGAACCGGTTCGCCAGAGATCATGCTTTCGTCAACAGATGAGCGCCCTTCGAGTACAATGCCGTCTACTGGCACCTTGTCGCCGGGGCGTACGCGAAGGCGGTCACCTACCTGTACTTCTTCAAGCGGAATTTCCTCTTCACTGCTGTCAGGGCGGATAATGCGGGCGGTCTTTGCGGCCATGTCCAGCAAAGCGCGGATTGCCTTTCCTGTGCCTTCGCGTGCCCGCAGTTCCATCACCTGCCCGAGCAGAACAAGTGTAACGATAACTGCGGCAGCCTCGAAATAGACCCCAACATGGCCTTCTGAATCTCGAAAACCGTCCGGAAATATGTGGGGCATCAATACGGCGACAACGCTGAACAGCCACGCGGCCGAAACCCCCATGGCAATCAACGAGAACATGTTCAGGTTCATGGTGCGAAACGAATTCCACCCTCGTTCCAGAAATGGCCAACCGCACCAAAGAACGACCGGAGTGCCAAGTATCAGTTCAATCCATAGGGTTGTTCGCTCACCAAAAATCTCTCGCACACCAGACAGCCCAACGTAGGGGCCCATCGTGAAAACCAAAAGTGGAAGCGTCAGAATCGCACCTACCCATAGGCGCCGGGTGAAATCCACCAGTTCCGGGTTCGGCCCCTCGTCCACCATCGCCGCGCTTTCCAGCTCCAACCCCATGCCGCAGAGTGGACAGGACCCGGGATGGGTTTGCCGCACCTGCGGATGCATCGGGCAGGTATATACGGGTCCGTCATAGCCTGTCGGAACGATGTCATATTCACCGTTCTCGTCCGTCGCGCCATGATGCGCGGAATGGTGGTGATGCGCATGCGCATCCACCTCGCCCTCGGGCACAAGGTGCATCCCGCATTTGGGACAGTCGCCGGGCCCAGATTGACGCACGTCAGAATGCATGGGGCAGACGTAAGCGACCTCGGTCGGGCCGTTCGCGTGGATTCTGATGTCGTGGTCTTCTGTCATGTTCTGCTCCCTGGTTTAAGCTTTGGTCGTAGAGCCGTTTAATTACGCAATGCCGGGCACAGTCCTTCAGGGCAGAACAACCATCTGGTGGCCCTCACCCAGTATCGGCATTTCGGTAATAGCCGTCAGGCTGACTTGATCGACGATCCAGACCTTCGGTTCGGTTCGGCTTGATACCATCACTTTGCCTGAGTTCGGTATGGTCGTCAGGTGATAAGGTGCCGGTGACAGGTTGGTCGAGCGCTGTTTGCCCGTAGCAAGATCAATCGACAACAACCGGTCGGTGCCTTTGGCGGCCACGAACAGTACGCCCTCGCGGTCGGACAGGCCGATCCCGTGCAACTCGCCTCCAATGTCATAGGTTTCGGTGACAGAACCGCTGGCAAGATCTACGCGGAAGGCCTTGCCACCATCACTGTCGGCTACGAAGGCGGCGCTGCCGGTGGCGTTAAGTACAAGATGCTCAGGGCCTTCGCCGACGGGCATGTTGCGTACGACGAAGCCTTTGACGACATCCACTTCGCTAAGTGTACCATTGCCGGTATTGGTGACATAGACCCTGTCGCCGTCAGGCGCGAATACCGCATAGTTGGGCATTGGCCCGGTTGCTACGAAACCAAGGAAGCTGAGCTTATCGAGATCGACGATCGAAATACCGTCACCGCCCGGATGGGTCGCCACCGCGAACCGCCCGTCGGGCGACACCGCAGTGTGATGCACCGCACCTGGAACCTCGATCTGGCGGACGACCTCGCGTGTTTCCGCATCAAGGATCGTCAGCAGGCTCCGCCCCTTGTCTTTGGGCAACGCAGTGACATCGCGCTTGGCGTGGTGCGCAGCGTGTTCATCCTTGGACATACCTTCGGGTTTTGGTGGCGTTGTGGCCTCGGTTTCTGCGTAGCTGCCCGCGACCAGGTACTTAAAGCCGGGCGCGCCGGCCAGCCCATGGACCGCCACGAGCCTCGGCAGCCGCTCGACGGTCTTGCCGGTTTCGGAGTCGATCACCAGAACCGAGTCCGCGCTGCCTTCGGGAATGAACACGGTTGCCGCCAGCGTGAGCGAAGGCGCAGTCAAAGCTGCGACGGACAGGCCTGCGGCCAGATTGAACAGGGTCATTTAGGTTTCCTTTCGTCAACTGAAACGCGCGCATTGGCGGGCACGTGCAGAAAAATCCGGTAGATGACGGCCATCAGGAAGGGCGTCAAAAGCAGGGTCAGAGCGATGGCCTTCATGGCTTTGTCCTTTCAATCAGTTGAGTTTTGTGCGAGCCGCAAAGACATTGAACAGTCCGCCGAACAGCAACGCGGCGTACCAGCCGTAGAGAAACGCCCATAACAGTCCCAACAGGAATGAGGGCAGGCTGAGCCAAGTCATTCCGGGCATCAGGCCGATCCAAGCCCGGTACATGGCAAAACTTGGAAAGATCAGGTCAAAGGCCACGCACAGCAGGTAGGTTGCGGCCAGAAACAGGCTGAGCGCCCAGCCAAGGGTTGTCACCGGAACACCGGGATGATGTTCTTGTGTCCCCATCACACAGGGGCCACAGGTCAGGCGCAACAGTGCGAATAGCACCACGCCCGTGACGAAAAAGTACAGAATGGTAAGCATGGTAAGTGTCCTGAACTGAGTTGGGCCGCAATCAACGGCTTGGGCAAGACCCCGGAGCGATTCCGGAGCCATTGCCGGTCACGTTCAGGACAGGTTTGGCGGATGTGGTAGTGGTGCGACCGGCAGGCTTGCGCGTGGCCGGAACCGTTCTGGCGCCACGGGCGTAGCAATACGCATCGAGAGCAATTCAGGTGCCGCCATAACTGCCATCGCATAGCAGCCCGGGTGCACTGAGCAGTCTAATTCTTCTGATGGATGAGACGCGGGATACCCACCGCTGTCATCGATCACAAGCTCGGCCTGGGTGGCGGCCTTCGCGATGTCATGCCCGGCATGGGACGGCACAACAGAGATCAGCATCGAAACCACCAACGCACAGATCAACAGGACCTGCAGCCGGCCCATGGCTCGGGCCGTCCGTGTCGCAGTTGATATCCATTGTGCGCGGATCACTTAGGGTTTCCTCCATTCTCCAACAGTTTAGGGCCGCTTGGACCGGTCGCATTGATCTGGCTCAATTCGTGGTCTGAAGAGCCAACAGGCATCTTGCGTTTCCAAGCCAACCAGATAAGTGGCGCCCCCGTCAACAGCCCAAGCCCGATAACCGCAAGGCTGGTGCCGCCTGTCGCGGTTTCGGTAATCTGGCTGCCCAGATGGGCCAGAACGAAACTGGCCGGCAGGAGTCCAGCCAAGGTGGCCAGTGCGAACCGCCAAAATTGAAGTCGGGTCAGACCGGCGGCATAGCTGACCATGTCGAAAGAAACGAAAGGCATCAGGCGGCTGGTGAACACGGTCAACATCAGGGCATTCTGCGATCCAAGCAACCCCAAGTCCAGCTTGTCGCCGAACCACTGGCGCAGCGCGTCGCGCCCCAACCAACGGGCTATCAGGAACGCCAGCAGCGCCCCCAACTCCGCTCCGATAGCAACCAATGCGGTTCCCAGCCCATGCCCATATGCCACCCCGGCAGCGACAGCGATCGGAGCGCTGGGGATTGGGCTGGCAACCACTGCGGCTGTCATGAAGCCGATGATGACAACGGGTCCGAACGGGCCGGCCCAATCCACCCACGCAGTAATGACTTCGCGCGATAGTCCTGCGTCCAACGCGCCAGACAGCCACAACCAGATGGTGGCGATCAGCAACGCGATCAAAACCGCGATGAAAACCAAACGGCTATTGCTGTGCAGGCCCTCCAGCTTTCGTTCCTCCTATGACATAGCCCTCCACCCCTAAACGGGAGTGACGGATTCCGAGGTCACTTAGCGATGTATTTGATCAGCGCTACGATCGCCAGAACGATCAACACTGCGATCAGCAACATCCAGATCATTCCAAACCCCATTCCAGCGCCATAGCCCATCATCGCTTTGTTCCTCAGTGGTTTGTGCCGAGTGCGATGACCCGGCTACACGGTTGCGTTTCAGTTGTTGGTTTCAGAAGCCTTTGTCACAGGTTTCGAGGCCTTCATGCCGTGTTTCGGCGACATCGTCTTTGCGCCTTTCTCGATTTCCCCTGTGGTCACAACGCCATCGCCATTGGCATCAAGATGCTGAAATCGGTCCACCATGGTTTCGCGGATCATCCCGGAATGCAGCGCTTCGAACTCATCAATCGACAGGTTGCCATCTCCATTGACGTCATGCGCCTGCATCCGGGCCTTCAGACCTTCGGCGATCTCAGATTCGCTCGGGCGACCGTCCTCGTCCATGTCCAGAACCGCCAGCCAGTTGCCGCCCATCATCTGGCCATGCATTTTCACCATCATTTGCATCATGCCTGCGTGATCGCCCATCATGCCGCCGGGCGCACCCTGCATCATGCCGCCCTCATGGCCCTGCATCTGCGCGCTGCTGCCATGCTGACCGGCGGCAAGCGCGGGCAGCGCCATCAAAGTCGCGGCAATGGCTCCAGCGGCCAGCGTGAAGGTACGTTTCATGACTTTCACCTCTCGGGTTTTTGTTTCTACACAAAGCATATGGCCGCCCTCGGTCGCGCCACCACCCCCCTGCTCAACCCGGTTTGTATCGTTGTGTCGCAGCCCGCCCAACTGATACAAAGGGATACAAAAAAGCCGGGATTTGTACCGCGCCGGGGCTTATGATTGCGCCATGACTGAAGCACCACATATCTTGATTGTCGACGACCACCGCGAAATCCGTGATGCTGTCAGCCGCTATCTGGAAAAGAATGGGTTGCGCGCCAGTACCGCGCGCGACGCAACCGAGATGGACGCACGACTGGCGGCCGGTCGGATTGATCTTATCGTACTCGACATCATGATGCCGGGCGAAAACGGATTGTCGGTCTGTCGCCGCCTGTCCGCGGCCGGTGGCCCGCCGATCCTGATGCTGACAGCCCTCAGCGATGACACCGACCGTATCGTGGGTTTAGAGATCGGCGCCGATGACTACCTGCCCAAACCATTCAACCCACGTGAATTGCTGGCCCGGATCAAGGCGATCCTGCGGCGTTCCGAAACCACCGTCCCCCCGGCTGGCGATCTGAGCGGCAAACGGATCGCCTTTGGAAGCTGGGTTCTGGATGCCGACAGTCGCACCTTGATATCCGCCGAAGGGGCCGAAGAAAGTCTGACCACCGCCGATGTCCGGCTGCTGGCCGTATTCCTGCAGCGGCCCCGCAAACTCCTGTCGCGAGACGAACTGCTGGATTTGACCGCCGGCCGCAGCCCGCACTTGTTCGACCGTACGATCGACAACCAGGTCAGCCGCTTGCGTCGCAAGATCGAAGCTGACCCAACGCGGCCGAAGCTCATCACCACGATAAGAGGTGGCGGTTATTGCCTGTCGACCGACGTGAGCGAGCTTACGGGATGAAAGCCTTTGCCCAAAGTCTGCGCGGTCAGCTTATCCTTTTGATCATCGCCGCGCTGGCTGCCGCGCAACTGGTCAGCCTGTGGCTGTTCGTCGACGAACGCTCAATGGCAGTGCACATGGCCCTTGGCCTGGAAACCGCCGGACGCGCCGCAAACATCGCGCGGCTGATTGAAGAAGCTCCACCCGAGATGCACGACGCGATCCTGCGGGCGGCAAGTTCTCCACTGGTGCGTTTCAGCCTTACAGATACGCCCGCAGTCGATCACACCGGACATAGCGCTGGTGGGACGGTCGAAAACACAATCCGCAGAATTCTGCCAGGCTATGAAAACCGTCCCATCCGGGTAGAGTTGCATGAGTTCTCTCCCGATATGCTGCCGGTTGAAGGTGTTCCGTCTACAATGGCTGAAATGCACATGGCAATGATGCGTGATCACGTTTCCGCAATTGAAATGCAGCTGTCGATCGCTCTGACGACCGATCAATGGCTCAACGTGGATACCCGGTTCCATAACCCTCCTCTGCAATGGCCTTTGCAGTCCTTCGTCAGCTTCGGTTTCACTGCAACTTTAATTCTTGGAGCAGCCATTTGGTTTCTACTGACACGGCTGACCGGCCCGTTGCGCCGCCTGTCACTGGCTGCAGACCAGTTTGGTCGCGGTGAAGACGTCCAGGAACTGACGGTTTCTGGTCCGACCGAGGTGCGAGATTTGACGCAGGCGTTCAACCATATGCGTGATAGGCTGACTCGCTATGTTGCCGATCGGACCAGACTATTGGGGGCGCTGGGTCACGATTTGCGGTCGCCACTGACGGGATTGCGGGTTCGCGCCGAACTGGTGGAGGAAGAGGAGACCCGTGACCATCTGATCGAGACCATCGAGGAAATGCAGGAGATGGTGGACTCCACCCTGTCATTTGCCAAGGGCGTGGCCACGCGCGAACCTTCCAGTACCGTCCCAATTGGTGAATTCGTAACCAAAACGACCGAAGACATTGTGCAAGCCGGTGACACGGTTGAAGTATCGGTCGCAGACAATCCGGCCGTCACGCTTCGGCCGATGCTGATGAAGCGAGCTCTGCGCAATATCATTGAAAACGCCTGCCGGTATGGTGCCCGGGCCAACGTCTCAGTCATGCAAGAGGGGAATGAGGCAAAAATATTGATCCAGGATCAGGGGCCCGGCATCCCCGAGCATATGCTCGATGCGGTATTCGACCCATTCGTGCGGCTTGAAACATCCCGCTCGCGAGAGACTGGCGGAACCGGCTTGGGGCTGTCGATCGCACGTACGATCATCCAGTCGCACGGTGGCACGATAGAATTGCTAAACGGGGAAACTGGCGGTTTGTGCGCTAAGGTGGTTCTGCCAGTTTTTGAGGGCCAAACGTAACTTGTGAACACAATCGGCATGCCCCGAAAGCTTATTGGAAGCGTACCGCTTTGGGCCAGTTTCAGGTGTGGGCTCAAACGCAGCGGCGGAGAACACTGAACTGGAAAGACTGACTTTCCCCCCAAGAGGTTTGGTGCAGGTGATGGCGATGCGCGACGAGTTCAAAGTGTTCCTCAAAAAGCACGGCGATATCGCTCGGACTATAGCGGGCGACAGGGAGACCACTGCAAGTCTCCGGCCCATCAAGTGCAAACGTAGCAATGATCACATGGCCGCCAATTTTTACCCCTTTCTTCACGCTTTCCAGATAGGCCGCGCGTTGCGATGTATCCACGAGAAAGTGAAAAACCGCCCTATCATGCCAGACGTCATATCTGCGATCGGGGACCCAAGAAGTTATATCTGCAGAAATCCAAGTGACTGTTTCAGCGGCGCGCCCCAACCTTTCCCGGGCCGTGTCCAACGCGACCTGCGATAGATCGAGAACTGTCACGTCATGGAGCCCCTTCGCAAGCAACGCTCCAGCAAGACGAGATGTACCTCCACCAATGTCGATGACGGATGAAGGCTTAGACACTCTGATCAACTCGATGAGTTCAAGCGATATCTCTGGATCATCCTCGTGCCAACTCAATTGGGTGTCAAACTTCTCGCCATAGACATCGTCCCAGTGCTCTCTTGTGTTAGCTGTCATGTCGTATCGTTTTCCCAAGTCGTCGCCCTGGAGATATCCTCATTTTGACCGCTCCGCGCTGCGTTTTCGACTGAAGCAAAAACCAACAAGGCAACGCCCCAGACAATTCGACGCTGGTCCGTTGAATGGCCGCGTGAAGTCATCTCGGCGACAATGTAGTACACACATTCCAATTGTGAAATGTTTTAGGTGGGATTTGCTTGTCGGTCAGATTTCCACTGGGCTGCGCAAGTAGCTCCAGAATTTTGCGCAGTTTAACTGCAGTGGCGCGGGCCGGAGATACCGAAGCGTTGGCAGTTTGTGTACTGCTTGCCTGGATTGCTCTGTTCAATCAGTATAGCCGGAAGATTTTCTGAGCTTTGGAGCTTCAATCAGTCAACGAATTGCTTAAAGCGCCTTTAACCGACAATGGACTGATAACTTATGAGCAGAGCCACAGATCGTTGAAATACGATTTGGTTCTTGAGTGGCTCCTACTCCATTTCTCTTAGTTCATAGAATTTCCTACAGTCGTTG
Organism: Ruegeria sp. YKSF131; assembly: GCF_059612645.1. Lineage (NCBI taxonomy): Bacteria > Pseudomonadati > Pseudomonadota > Alphaproteobacteria > Rhodobacterales > Roseobacteraceae > Ruegeria > Ruegeria sp. YKSF131. Next base: position 55,641 of record NZ_JBXWQZ010000025.1, read on the forward strand.
AAACGGCGAACAATCACATCATTGGTGAATAGCTGCCGCATCAACAGACTCAGTTTTTCATGATCGCGCCGATCGCATACATACCATCATCGCTTTTGACCAACATCAGTGTGACTTCGTCACCTGCGCTGATCTCACCCATCATCTGGGCATTCTCAAGAAGCTGCAAATCCATCGTCATCGCGGGCCACCCGATCTCGGGGATCGGATCATGGCTGACGTTAGCGGTTTCGTCGCCAATTGAGTTCACCAAAGCCTTTGCGTGGACCGCACCTTCCATCTGTTCGGAAGACATGGGCATGTTGGAATGGTCCATGCCGTGGTTCGTTTGCGCGATGCCGGATGTTGTAGACACGGCCAATAGGGCCAAAATTGCAGTCAAAGTTTTCATCAGATGCTCCTGTTTCAAGGTTGTGGGTATTATTCTGCCGGAAGCGCAGGGGGCACTTCCTGGATCGTGTGGGAGATCTCTCGGTTCACGCGATTGAGCGCGAGCCGTTTCCAAATCACGAATATTGCGGGAATGACAAAAAGCGTAAGAAGGGTCGCTGTCACCATGCCCCCAATCATCGGCGCAGCGATCCGCTGCATGATTTCAGAGCCTGTACCGGTGCCGTACATGATGGGTATCAGTGCTGCAAAGATCGTGGCTACAGTCATTACCTTCGGCCGAACCCGAAGAACGGCTCCTTCGAACACCGCGTCTTCGATATCGTCACGTGTCAGCTTTCGCTGTTCCGATTGCGCCAGCCCTCGACGTTTCTCCCAAGCAAGATTGAGGTACAACAACATGACAATCGCTGTTTCCACGGCAACTCCCGCCAGCGCGATGAAGCCCACGAGCACAGCAATTGAGATATCGAAGTTAAGATACCATAAGAACCAAACCCCACCTGCCAATGCGACCGGGAGCGCCGCAAGAATTATCCCGACCTCAATCACCCGATTGAACGCCAAGAAAAGCATGAGCGTGATAATTAGCAGGGTTGCAGGAGCAACGATCGTCAACCTGTCCTGCATTCTCTCTATGTACTCATACTGCCCTGACCAAGTCAGCGAGTAACCTGGAGGCAGGTCGACCTTTTCTGTAACCACCTCTTGTGCTTCGGCCACATAGCCGCCCAGGTCGCGCCCCGCGATGTCGATGAACACGAACCCAGTTCGTCGAGCGTTCTCTGATCGTATCATTCCCGGCCCGTCAACTATTCGAATATCGGCGAGAGCGGACAGTGGCACATGAGCACCCGACGGCGTGACGACAGGAAGATTTTCGAGCCGTTCCGGGCTGTCTCGCCATGCCTGAGGGTACCGAAGGTTTATAGGAAACCTCTCCAGCCCCTCCACAGATTCCGACACTTGCATACCGCCAATTGCGGTCTGCACTACGTCCTGAACTTCTCGAACACTCATCATGTATCGGGAGGCGGCATCTCGTTTGACGTCGATTTCGATGAAACGCCCGCCAACAGGTCGCTCTGCGTAGGCGGAAGCCGTTCCATCAATATCAGCGACCGCACGCTCTACTTCGATCCCTATATCTGTAATGACCTCCAAGTCGGTGCCGGATATTTTGACACCGACAGGAGTACGGATACCTGTCGCAAGCATATCGATGCGGTTCTTGATAGGTTGGATCCAAACATTTGTAACGCCCGGAACCTGAACGATACGATCGAGCTCATTCCGGATTTTCTCCATTGTCATGCCGGGGCGCCATTCTTCTTCCGGCTTGAGTTGGATTGTGGTCTCCACCATCGTTAGAGGTGCTGGATCGGTTGCAGTCTCCGCACGCCCAACTTTACCGTGAACAGTTTCGACTTCTGGCACGGTCGCGATCAGGCGGTTGGTCTGCTGCAGTACCTCACGGGCTTTTCCCGTCGAGATCCCGGGGTAGAAGCTCGGCATGTAGAGAAAATCACCTTCGTTCAACTCGGGCATGAATTCAGAGCCAATTCTCTGGTACGGGTACCACATGGACGTCACCAGAACGCCGGCCAACAGTGTTGTTGCCCATGGCCAGGCAATTGCCGCGTCCAGAAATGGGCGGTACACGAACACAACCAAGCGATTTAGCGGATTTTTTCGCTCCGGTAGAATACGCCCCCTTACAAAGTAACCCATCAAGACCGGAACCAGCGTTATCGAAAGGATGGCGGCTGCAGCCATGGCGTAGGTTTTGGTATAAGCGAGTGGCGAGAAGAGCCTACCTTCCTGATTTTCCAGAACGAAAACAGGCAAAAAACTAACCGTGATAATCGCCAGAGAATAAAAAAGGGCTGGTCCCACCTCAGAAGCGCACTCTTGCACAATCCGCCATCGGTTCTCTGCTGTGAGCTTTTCTTTTTCCAACCGCCTGTGCATCGCCTCGATCATCACAATCGATGCGTCGACCATCGCACCAATAGCGATGGCTATGCCGCCGAGCGACATGATGTTTGCGTTTACTCCTTGCGCCTTCATCAGAATAAATGCGGCAAAGATTCCCAGAGGGAGCGACAGAAGAATTACGAGGGATGACCGCAGATGAAGTAGAAAAGCCGCGCACACAAGAACAACGACAATGAATTCCTGCGTCAGTTTCTTCTGGAGGTTATCGATAGCACGCTCGATCACACCAGATCGGTCGTAGGTCGTTATGATTTCGACCCCCTCCGGCAGGTTTGAGCGCAACTCTTCGATGCGCGCCTCCACCGCTTTGATCGTTGCCAACGCATTCCCACCCCATCGCAGAATGACTACTCCACCAACCGCGTCTCCTTGCCCGTCGAGTTCTCCGACACCGCGCCGCATTTCCGGCCCCAGACGGATTTCAGCGACGTCTCCAAGCGTCAGAGCGGCGCCACGGTCGTTGACCATCAACGGCGCGCTTGCAAGGTCTGACAATTCGTCAATGTAGCCCGAGGACCTGACCATGAATTCGGCTTCCCCCATCTCAATGACGCTGCCGCCCGTCTCGCGGTTGGCCGCCTGAATAGCCGTCCTCAATTGTGCAAGTGTTATGTCATAGGCACGTAGTTTGTTTGGGTCGACGACGACCTGGTACTGTTTGACCATTCCGCCGATGGTGGCGACTTCTGAGACGCCTTCCACGGCTTGTAATTCGTATTTCAGAAACCAATCCTGCAGAGTCCTGAGCTGAGCCAGATCATGATTTCCGGTTCTGTCAACCAGCGCATACTGATAAATCCACCCGACCCCAGTCGCATCAGGGCCAAGTTGTGGTGACACGCCCTCAGGTAAGCTGCCGGTAATCTGGCCCAAGTATTCGAGCACACGCGACCGAGCCCAGTAGAGGTCCGTCCCGTCCTCAAAGACAACATATACAAAGCTGTCTCCAAAGAACGAGAACCCGCGAACGTCTTTTGCACCGGGTACGGCCAATAGGGCTGTCGCAAGTGGATATGTGATTTGGTTTTCGACAACTTGAGGCGCTTGCCCGGGATATGGCGTGCGAACAATTACCTGGACATCCGACAGATCCGGGATTGCATCAACCGGCGTCTCACGAATGGCCCAAATACCCGCAACTCCTATCATGAATGCGAGGGCCAAGATGACGAACCTGTTGGCGAGCGAAGAACGAATGATGGCCGTGATCACTGCGTAACACTCCCATCAAGCGCGACCTCTAACAGCGTCATCGAAAAGTCGGGATTGCGGCGAAGGATCAAAGAAACATCAATCCCTACAGGCAAGTTAGAAACCTCAATCCCCTCCGCAACCGGGAAATCCATGGTCATGCCCGGCATGCCGATCTCAGTCATCGGACCGTGTGTTACGTTCGCGG
>NZ_JBXWQZ010000026.1:0-58822 GCF_059612645.1 Ruegeria sp. YKSF131
GATATGTACATGCCGATGGCCGAGTTTGGCACGCTGTTCTGGATGTGGGCGATCATGATGGCGGCCATGATGCTGCCGACACTTGTGCCAACCCTGCGCAGCTATGACGACCTGATCCGCGGTGCCAATGGCACCCGTGCCGGTTGGCTGGGTGTACTTGCAGGGTATTCGTTGGTTTGGGTCGGGTTTGCGGCTGTGATCGCGGGAACGCAGCGGGCCCTGCTGTTTGGTGGCGTGATTGATATGCTGGGCATTGCCAGGTCCGGCTGGGTTGCGGGCGGGTTGATGATCGTAGTTGGCGCGTTTCAGTTCTCGCGCGCCAAAGAGGTCTGCCATGGTGTGTGCCACGCCCCTATGGCCTATTTCCTGGGCCATTGGAGAACTGGATTTGCGGGCGGCGTCCGCATGGGGCTGGACCTTGGTGCCTTCTGCGTCGGATGCTGCTGGGGTTTCATGGCGCTTGGTTTTGTGGGCGGTGTCATGAGCCTTTTGTGGATGGGTCTTGCGACCCTATTCATGGTTTTGGAGAAACTTCCCCAGATCGGTCATGCTGTAACCCGACCGGTGGGATTTGTATTGATTGCGGGCGGTCTTGTCCTGCTCGTTTACCCTATTAACTACGGAGGATAAGCCAATGGCAAAGAACAGAAAACCGGATGCCGACCGGTTGCCCGTCAGCCAGCGTATCGACAGCCGGATGCCCAATCCCAAACGTCGCGAGATGAGCCCGACGGACTGGGCCATCAAGGGGGAGTTGATCCTGAACTGCTCGTGCGATGTGTTCTGTCCCTGCGTCGTTTCACTGGGCGCGCACCCTCCGACCGAAGGGCATTGTCATGCCTGGATGGGTATTGTCGTTGATGAGGGCCATTACGAGGGCGAGGACCTGTCGGGTCTGAATATCGGCCTGCTGGTCGATATTCCCGGCCGGATGGGCGAAGGCCAGTGGAAAGTGGCGGCTTACGTAGATGAGCGCGCCAGCGGCAAAGCCTATAACGGGCTGCTGCAAATCTTCAGCGGGCAGGCGGGCGGTACCACCGGTCTGTTCACCATGCTCGTCAGCGAAATCATCGGGGCCGAACGGGCGCCGGTTCAGATCGAGCGTGACGGCACCAAGCGCCGCATCATGATCGGCCGCAAGATTCAGGGTGAGATCGAGATGCTGGCGGGCAAAGACCCCGAACATCCCGTGATGGTTTCAAACTCAAAATACTGGATGGGTCCTGACATCATCGTGGCCCGCGGCACCAAGTCGAAAGTGCGCGACTACGGGCGCGTTTGGGATTTTGGCGGCAAGTCCGCTGAAATCTGTCCGATTGATTGGCACGGGCCCAAGTGATGATCTCAGGCGCACTTGCGCAAGAGATGGCGCGGTAAAATCACTGGCAAAACTCGCAGTTGGCCGAGTTTCTGCAATAGTTGTCGCATCAGAAACTGTCTGTTGCTTGGGCCAATCAAAAGGTGCTTAGTCGTAAAAGAGGTCGACATCACAATGTCTTACGAAAACTGTGTCATCCATTTCTTCAACCATCAGACCCACCACCGGGATCAATTGCACAAAATGCTGACCGAAGTTGGTTCGCAAACGCCCGTCAGCGACATCGTCTTTATGCCCAAGGAGGTTTGAATGCCGCAGATTTCCGCCTCTCGCCGCTTGCGGCGCACACCGTTTTCAGAAGGGGTCGAGGCCGCAGGGGTCAAGGGATACACGGTTTATAACCGTATGCTGTTGCCCACGGTCTTCGACAGCGTCGAAGCCGATTACCGGCACCTGAAATCCCACGTGCAGGTCTGGGATGTCGCATGCGAGCGGCAGATCGAGCTACGCGGACCGGACGCCGCGCGTCTGATGCAGATGCTGACCCCGCGCGATTTACGGGGGATGTTGCCGGGGCAATGTTTCTATGTCCCCATCGTGGACGAAACCGGAGGCATGCTGAATGACCCGGTTGCGGTAAAACTGTCCGAAGACCGCTGGTGGATTTCAATCGCTGACAGCGACCTGTTGTTGTGGGTCAAGGGAATCGCCGTTGGATATCGTCTGGATGTGCTGGTGGACGAACCGGATGTGTCACCTCTTGCTGTTCAGGGTCCCAAAGCCGACGACCTGATGGCGCGTGTCTTTGGCGACCGGGTGCGCGACATCCGGTTCTTCAAATTCGATATGTTCCAGTTTGAAGGTCGCGATCTGGCTGTGGCGCGATCCGGTTATTCCAAACAGGGCGGGTTCGAGATTTATGTGGAAGGCAGCGATATCGGCATGCCCCTGTGGAACGCCCTGTTTGCAGCAGGGGAAGATTTGCAGGTGCGCGCCGGATGCCCGAACGTGATCGAACGGATTGAAGGTGGTCTGCTGTCTTATGGCAATGACATGACCGACGACAACACCCCGCATGAGTGCGGTTTGGGCAAGTTCTGCAACACACATACTGCGATTGGCTGTATCGGTCGGGACGCGTTGCTGCGTGTGGCCAAGGAAGGGCCTGTTCAGCAAATCCGCCCCGTCGCCATTGCCGGCGATCCTGTACCGGGCTGCGACCGCCCATGGGGCCTTTACGCGGACGGCAAGCGTGTGGGGCAGGTGACCTCGGCCGCGTGGTCACCCGATTTCAACACCAACGTCGCCATTGGCATGGTACGCCTGAGCCATTGGGATGCGGGAACGGAGCTGGACGTAGAAACACCAGATGGAATGCGCCGCGCGACCGTGCAGCCGCATTTCTGGATTTAAAGGGGGGTTTTGGGGGCGCTGCCCCCGTCGCTGCGCGACTCCCCCGGGATATTTGGGGCCAGGTGAAACAACGGGCCGGTTACAGAAACACGAAAGGAATTGAGAGATGTTCAATGCACTTGTGATGGACAAGGACGAAGAAAGCGGTTTGGCGAGCGCGTCGGTCAGGCAACTCACGCTGGATGATCTGCCGCATGGCGACGTCACGGTCGCGGTTGAATATTCCACAGTGAACTACAAGGACGGTCTGTGTCTGTCCCCCAAGGGGGGCGGTTTGGTGCGGGCGTATCCGCATGTCCCCGGAATTGATTATGCCGGTACTGTCGAGGCATCGACCGATGCGCGTTACAAGCCGGGTGACAAGGTTGTTCTGACCGGGTGGCGGGTAGGCGAGGCGCATTGGGGTGGTTATTCGCAGAAAGCCAGTGCCAAGGCGGACTGGCTGGTTCCTCTGCCGGATGGGCTTGATACCCGGCAGGCGATGGCTGTTGGTACCGCCGGGTTTACCGCGATGCTGGCCGTGATGGCGTTGGAGGATCACGGGCTGACCCCCGATCGCGGCCCGGTTCTGGTAACCGGGGCGGCCGGTGGTGTCGGGTCGGTGGCCACTGCCATTCTGGGTCATCTCGGCTATCAGGTGGCTGCCGTGACCGGGCGACCCGAAACCGGAGATTATCTGAAATCGCTGGGTGCAACGACAATAGTGCCCCGCGATGAGCTGAATGAGACTACCAAGCGCCCGTTGGAAAGTGAAACCTGGGCGGGTTGCGTGGATGCCGTGGGCGGTGCGATGCTGGCGCGTGTGCTTGGGCAAATGAAATACGGCTGCTCGGTCGCGGCCGTGGGTCTGGCGGGCGGTGCGGCGTTGCCTGCAACGGTGATTCCTTTCCTGCTGCGCGGTGTGAACCTTCTTGGCATCGACAGTGTCATGCAACCCTATGAAAACCGGGTTCGTGCCTGGCAAAGGATCGCAACCGACCTGCCCATGGACAAGCTCGAGTCGATGGTTCAACCGGCGGCCTTGTCTGATCTTCCGCAACTGGGTGCCGATATCCTGAAAGGGCAGGTCAAAGGGCGCGTTGTTGTCGATTTGAATGCCTGAGCGCAGATGACAGCCTAAACCCGATACGATGCCGTGTCGGGTTTTGCGAAGGTGCGTTTGGTACAAATTGATCGCAACACCTCTGGCCATTGGTACAAAACCGCCTCATGATTGCTATACATCCCAAATGTGATGGCGTAAGACCCATCCAAAGAGTACCTGAATACGGGGAGTGAGCAGCATGTCTGACGACTTCGAACTGGACACCGATGACCTGAAACGCCGCATGGATGGCGCAATGGCCAATCTGAGAACCGAATTTGCCTCGCTGAGAACCGGGCGCGCATCGGCTTCGATGCTTGAGCCTATTATGGTAGACGCTTACGGCTCGACGACACCGATCAACCAGGTGGGCACCGTCAACGTCCCAGAGCCGCGCATGGTCACTATAAATGTGTGGGATAAGTCATTGGTAGGAAAGGTTGAAAAGGCCATTCGCGAAAGCGGATTGGGCATCAACCCGCAGCTGAACGGCACAATCATAATGCTGCCGATTCCCGAGTTGAACGAAGAGCGTCGCCGTGAACTGGGCAAGGTCGCTGGCCAATATGCGGAAAGCGCCCGGATCGCGATCCGCAATGTGCGCCGGGACGGCATGGATCAGATCAAGAAGGCAAAAGCGGACGGTATGTCTGAAGACGACCAGAAGCTGTGGGAAAGCGAAGTGCAGGATCTGACGGATGCGATGATCAAGGCTGTAGATGCGGCGCTTGAAACCAAGCAAACTGAAATCATGCAGGTCTGATCTGGTCTGATGCCGAAAGATCCCCAAACCGATCCGGTCTGCGGCCCGCGCCATGTCGCTATCATCATGGATGGCAATGGCCGCTGGGCGCAGGCGCGTGGTCGCCCCAGGCTGTTTGGGCACCATGCCGGTGCGCGGCGTGTTCGCGAGGTTGTCGAGGCCTGTCCACATCTGGGGATCAAGTACCTGACTGTGTTTGCATTCTCGACCGAGAACTGGAAGCGAACGCAGGTTGAGGTGGCCGGGTTGATGAGCCTGTTTCGGCGCTACATCATCAAGGAGACACGGACCCTGGCAGATAATGGCATCCGGGTTCGGTTCATAGGTGATCGGGTAAGGTTGGATTCAAAACTGATCGAATTGATGGATTCACTGGAAGAAGAAACCAAGGACAACGACCTTGTTCATCTGACGGTCGCCCTGAATTATGGCGGTCGGGACGAGGTAGCGCGCGCCACCAAACGTCTCGCGCGGGATGTGGCCGACGGGCAGCTTAAACCCGAGGATGTGGATGAAGAAACGTTGCCTAAGTATCTGGATACACGCGTTCTTCCGGATCCCGACCTTGTCATTCGAACCAGTGGCGAAGCACGGATTTCAAATTTTCTGCTGTGGCAGTCCGCCTATTCCGAGTATGAATTTATAGATACGTTGTGGCCGGATTTCACCGCGGCAGAACTCGAAAGGCTATGTCGCAACTATGGGGCCAGAGAGCGCCGGTACGGGGCGGTTCTGGCATGAGTGATGGCCGGTGGTCTGATCTGACGAGTCGGGTCCTTTCTGCCGCCGTTCTGGTTGCGATAGGGGCCATCGAAGTCTGGCTTGGCGGTCTCTGGTTCGAGGTCTTCATTGCAGCTGCTTGTGGCCTGATGACCTGGGAACTGGTCCGGATGATTGACCCTGAAAGCCAGGGTGTGGCCGTGCAGTTGGGCGTTCTGACTGCGTTTGCCGTTATCCTCAGCTACCACCTGCCGGCGCTATACACGCTCCCTGTCGTGCTTGCGCCAGCTTTGGTGGGTATGGGACAGATCGGTCGTTCGAAAACCTTATACGGCTTGTTCGCGGTCTGGATTGTTGCGGCTGGTCTGGGATTCATTTCCATTCGCGAAAACTCGGGATTTGGCTGGATGGTCTGGCTGATAGCGGTGGTGGTGGCCACGGATGTGGCGGGCTATTTTGTGGGCAAAATGGTCGGAGGGCCCAAGTTCTGGCCAAAGGTCAGCCCCAAGAAAACATGGTCTGGAACGGCAGGCGGATGGGCTGCCGCGGCCTGTGTCGGTATCGCCTTCGCAAGCCACGCGGGTTTCGGATTTGCCTTTGTTGTTGTTTCCGTTTTCGCATCAATGGCCAGCCAGGCGGGTGACATAATCGAAAGCGCGATCAAACGTAAGTTCGGGGTCAAGGACAGTTCGAACCTGATCCCCGGCCATGGCGGCTTTCTGGATAGGTTCGACGGCATGATGGGGGCTGCGGTGTTTGTTCTGATCGCAGGGCTTCTGTACACGCCGGGTGAGATGTAATGCGACGGATTTCCGTTCTTGGCGCCACGGGTTCGATCGGGCAAAACACGCTTGATCTGATTTCGCGTAATCCCGAAGGCTATGATGTGGTGGCGCTTACCGGCGGCGCGAATATTCAACAGCTTGCCGATGACGCTCGTCGGTTGCGCGCCGATCTGGCTGTCACGGCACACGAAGACAGGTTGGAGGACCTGCGCGTCGCCTTGGCGGGCAGTGGGGTCGAAGTGGCGGCCGGGCCGCGCGCAATTGCCGAGGCTGCCGCGCGTCCGGCGGATTGGGTCATGTCAGCAATCGTCGGGGCAGCAGGCCTTGCGCCTGGGATCGAAGCCCTGAAACAAGGGACGACACTGGCCTTGGCCAACAAGGAAACACTGGTCTGCGCCGGATCACTGGTTCTGGAAACTGCAAAAAACTATGACGCGCGTTTGCTTCCGGTCGACAGTGAGCATTCTGCCGTGTTTCAGGCGCTGGTCGGCGAAGATATCAAAACGGTCGAACGCGTGATTATCACCGCAAGTGGCGGAGCGTTCCGCGACTGGCCGCTGAAGGATCTGGCAACCGCCACCGTCGAACAAGCGTCCAGCCATCCGAATTGGGATATGGGACAGCGGATCACAATCGACAGTGCCTCGATGTTCAACAAGGCGTTGGAAGTAATAGAAACAAAAGAATATTTCGGAGTATCTCCGGATCAAATCGAAGTTTTGGTTCATCCTGAATCCATTGTCCATGCAATGGTCGGGTTTCGAGATGGCGCAATGATGGCACATATGGGCGCCCCCGATATGCGCCATGCCATAGGGTATGCGTTGCACTGGCCGGAAAGGCAGAAGCTGCCGGTTCAGCGGCTGGACCTGGCAAAGCTGGCTCAGCTACGCTTTAACGAACCGGATCTCACACGCTATCCAGCCCTAAAACTTGCTTGGGACGTCATGGAGTGCGGTGGGCTGGCCGGCGCGGTATTCAATGCCGCCAAGGAACGCGCGCTGGATCACTTCATTGCGCGCCGGATCGGCTTTCTTGATATGGCGGACACCGTTTCTGCCGTATTGGACAGGTTTGACGCAACGGGTGGCCTTATTGATGCCCCGATGACACTTGATAACGTACAGCAAACCGACCATCTGGCACGTCAGTGGGTCGATAACACTGTGATGGAACGAGCAGGATAGAATTTTGGACGTACTTTCCCTGATCCCGCAATTCGGCAATCTGCTGTGGACGATTGTTGCCTTTGTTATTGCGCTGTCGGTCATTGTGGCCGTGCATGAATATGGCCACTACATTGTGGGCAGGTGGTCGGGTATCCATGCCGAAGTCTTCTCGCTCGGGTTCGGGCCGGTGCTCTGGAGCCGCAAGGATAAGCGCGGAACCAAGTGGCAGATCGCAGCATTGCCTTTTGGTGGATATGTAAAGTTTCTGGGCGATGCCAATGCGGCCTCGGGCAAGGATGAAGAGGCGATGGAAGACATCGCGACCCAAAGTCCTGAGGAGTTGCGCCGCACCATGCACGGCGCCCCGCTATGGGCACGGGCAGCAACTGTCGCGGCTGGCCCGGTCTTTAATTTCGCCATGTCCATTCTGGTTTTTGGCCTGATCTTCTGGTCACAGGGCGTTTCGCGTGAACCCCTGACCGTTGGCGCGTTGCAGCCTTTGCCAGGCACCGTGCAGGAATTGCGCGAGGGAGATGTGATTACGGCTATCGCCGGTCGTCCGACACCGGACTATGACGAAGAAGTCGCATGGAAGGAATTCATCGACCAACTGCCTGTTCAACCGGTTCTGGATTATTCCGTGATCCGCGATGGCCACCCCCTTGAGGTTCAGGCCCCCTGGATGCTTCCGCCGCTGATCCGTCAGGTTGCCCCGCGCAGCGCGGCTATGGATATCCAACTGAAGCAAGGGGATGTCATCACATCGGTCAATGGTGAACCGATCTTTGCCTTCGAACAGCTAAAGGATCATGTCGAAGGATCGGACGGCCGCGTCTTGCTGCTTGAAGTCTGGCGGGATGGGTCCGAGTTGGAATTTGCCCTAGCGCCCCGGCGCACGGATGAACCGCAGCCTGATGGTGGTTTTGTCACCCATTGGCGCATCGGAATCGTCGGTGGCATGATGCTGGAGCCTGCTACGGTACCGGCTGGTCTTTTCGATTCCCTAAAGGGCGGTGTCATCCAGACAGGCCGCATCATCGAAGGGTCCTTGTCCGGCATGTGGCACATGGTGACGGGCGCAATCAGCACCTGCAACATCTCGGGGCCAATCGGAATTGCCGAAACCTCGGGGGCGATGGCCAGCCAGGGGGCGCAGAACTTTATCTTCTTCATTGCTGTCCTTTCGACGGCCGTAGGCTTGTTGAACCTGTTTCCCATTCCGGCGCTGGATGGCGGGCATCTGATTTTCTACGCCTACGAGGCCATTGCCGGGAAACCACCCAGCGACCGGGCGTTGCGCATACTCATGGGCATTGGAATTGCGATCATTCTGACGCTGATGCTGTTTTCGGTCAGCAACGACCTGTTCTGCTGAATGTGGCGGCTGGAGCAAATTCCAGCCGCATTCCCGCCATATTTCAGCGCTACAGTATTCCCGTCAAAAGGGAACAGTCATGTCCAAAACGCTGAAAAAATCGTATCAAAGCTTTAGCTTCCTGTTCATGTTGAATTGGGACGTTATGCTGAGCTTTGCCGTTACAGCGTTGGCAATGGCTGGGGCCGCCTATCTGGCGGGAATGTGATTCTCGGGAAAATCGTAGGTCTGTTGTCCCGTGGCTGTCTGCCTGACTGCTTCGATATCGCCTTTTGACAAGCTCATTCAATCCCGTTACTCAGCATTAAAGTCTCAAAATTCTGGGTAGAGCATAAAATGACTGACAGGCGAGACGCAGGCACATCCTGCGGGGGGCATAAGCCGATAAACAATATTTTGTGGCAGGCGCTAACGGTTTTTTTCCTTTTTGTTGCGGTAAGCTTACTGGCGTTTCCACATGCGGCATCGGCGCAAAGCTACACGATCAACTCGTTTGATGTTGAGGGGAATCGCCGGATCGAAACCGGGACAATCATCGCTCGTACCGGAATCGAACCGGGCCAGACCGTAACGGCCGGACAGCTTAACGATGCCTATCAGCGTTTGCTTGACAGTGGTGTATTTGAAACAGTCGAACTGACACCGCGCGGCACGACTCTGGTCATTCAGGTTCAGGAATACCCAACGATCAACCAGATCAGCATTGAAGGGAATGCTCGCGTCAAAGACGACGTTCTTCTGGACGTGATCTCGTCGCAACCACGCCGGGTTTTTACGCCTCAGGCTGCCGAAGCGGATGCTGACACGATCGCCGAAGTGTATTCGGCCCAGGGTCGTGTCGCGGCAACTGTCATTCCTCGCATCATCCGTCGCAGCGACAACCGGGTCGATCTGGTCTTTGAAGTGGCAGAAGGCACGACCATTGAGGTCGAGCGCGTCAGCTTTGTCGGCAACCGCGCCTTTTCGGACCGGAGGCTGCGCCGGGTACTGGAAACCAAACAGGCAACGTTTCTGCGGACATTCTTCCGCAACGACACGTTTATCGGCGACCGCATCGAATTCGACAAACAAGTCATTCGCGATTTCTACCTGTCGCGGGGCTATATCGATTTCCGTGTGAACAGCGCCAACGTCGAATTTACCCGCGAACGGGATGCGTTCTTTCTGGTGATGAACGTCACCGAAGGCCAAAAGTTCTCGTTTGGAAAGATAACGACGGTTAGCGAAATCGCCGGTGTCGATGCGGCGCCGTATCAGGATGCGCTGAAAATCAAACCTGGCGTGACCTATACGCCGACGCTGGTGGAAAACTCGATCGCGCGGCAAGAGCGCCTTGGGTTGAAGCAGGGCGTTGATTTCCTGCGTGTTGAACCGCGTGTGACGCGCAATGACCGAGATCTTACCCTGGACGTCGAATTTGTTCTGACGAAGGGTCCGCGTATTTTTGTTGAGCGGATCGATATCGAGGGCAACACCACCACGCTGGACCGTGTGATCCGTCGTCAATTCGACACCGTCGAAGGTGACCCGTTCAACCCGCGTGAAATCCGTCAGGCCGCGGAACGCATCAATGCGCTTGGGTTCTTTGCGGTTGCGGAAGTTGAGCCTCGGGAAGGGTCGTCACCCAGCCAGGTCATTCTTGATGTGGATGTCGAAGAACAGCCTACAGGCTCTCTGAGCCTTGGCGGCAGCTACTCGGTCACAGACGGCTTCGGGATTGCAATCGGCCTGAACGAGGCGAACTTCCTGGGACGCGGTCAGAATCTTGGTGTGTCCATCTCGACAGCACAGGATTCAGAACAATACACGATTAACTTTACCGAGCCCTATTTGCTGGGCCGAAAGCTGCGTTTCGACCTTGGACTGGGTCTGTCGGCAACCAATTCCGGCTTTGCGAGTTACGACACGAGCTCGTTGTTTTTCACACCTCAACTGACCTATGCAATCGGCGAACTATCTGCTCTTCGGTTGCGCTATGACTGGGACCGCAGCGAGATGACCCAGCAGAGCGATCAGGTCAACGGTGCGGTGATTGCGTCTGAGATTGCGCAGGGGAAACGGACATCCAGCTCGCTGGGACTGTCATACATCTATGACAGCCGGATCGGTGGTCTGGACCCGAATTCAGGCGTTCTGTTCGAGGTTGGCGTCGACGCGGCGGGTCTTGGTGGCGATAACAAATACTTCAAAACCACCGCTCGCGGGATCGCCCAAACACGGGTCTGGAACGAAGAAGTCGTTCTGCGTGCAACACTGGAACTGGGTGCGTTTAATTGGACTGGCGATGGTTTCAGCCGCGCTGTTGACCGCTTTGTTTTGGGGCCTCGTACCTTCCGCGGGTTTGAACCGGCCGGTATTGGCCCGCGTGATTTGTCCAATGGCCAGGATGATGCCATCGGTGGCAACTATTACTGGGTCGCGCGTTTTGAAACCGATTTCCCCTTGGGTCTGCCCGAGGAGCTGGGCCTGCGGGGCGGTCTGTTCTATGATGTTGGAAACCTATACAACATCAACGATGTGAACACCGCAGGGGCAAATATCGTTGGTGCAGACGGGTCCATTCGTCACGTAATCGGCATCTCGGTCCTATGGGAAACACCGTTTGGACCTTTGCAGTTCAACTTCTCGAAGGCTCTGAAAAAGGAAACGTTCGACAAGGAACAGAACTTTGACCTGACCATTCAGGCTCGGTTCTGATCTGCGATGACGAACAGGTTCTTTACCTTGATACAGGGCCCGCTTTGGGCCCTGTGTGCATTTCTGATGCTGTTTCAGGCTCCTTCGGCTGAAGCACAGCAACTGGGTGTTCCGCAAGCCAGCGTGGTCACATTGTCCGGCGAGCAGCTGTTCAAGAACTCGGCATTCGGGCAGCGCGTGCTGCGCGAGATCGAAAAAGAAAGCGCGATGCTTGCGGAAGAAAATGAGCGGATCGTCGCGGAACTCAGCCGCGAGGAAAAAGACCTGACTGAAAAGCGTGCAACCATGCCAGCCGAAGAGTTTCGACCTCTGGCCGAAGCGTTCGATGTCAAGGTGCAGTCCCACCGTGACGGGCAAAGAGCAAAGCTTGACGCGTTGGCGCGTCGCAGCGAAGAGGCGCAACAGACGTTCTTTGAAATAGTTCGACCGATCCTTGTTGATTTGCTGCGCGAATTTGGGGCCAGCGTGATCATCGAACGTTCCAATGTCGTTGTAAGCACGTCAGATATCACAGAAGCTGCGATAACCCGTGTAAACACGGCAATTGGCGATGGCAGCGGGCTGCAAAAAGACAAGAGCGAATAGGTTCGCTTGCCCTTACGAGGCTGTATTGCTAACCACGCTGAAAAAGAAACATTCAGAACGGGATACCTGCATCATGACAACGGAACCCAAAAGCGCCGATATTCAGTTGATCCAAAGGATCCTGCCGCATCGTTATCCGTTTTTGCTGGTCGATAAGGTGGTTGACATCTCTGGCTATCAATCGGCCCGCGGTATCAAGAACGTCACCATGAACGAGCCGCATTTCCAGGGGCATTTTCCGGGAACTCCGATCATGCCAGGTGTTACCATCGTTGAGGCGATGGCGCAGACCGCAGGCGTGATGCTGGGCGTGGGTATGGATGTCATCGACACCGAGTTGCTGATCTATTTCATGAGCATCGACAAGTGTAAATTCCGCCGGAAAGTTGTTCCTGGCGACGTGCTAGAAATGCATGTCGAAACGGTTCGCGGCAAGAAGGGTGGGAAGCTTTTCAAATTCAACGGCCGCGCAACTGTTGATGGTGAAGTAGCCGCCGAGGCAGAATTCTCGGCCTATGTCGATTGGGATATGGAAAAAACAACATGAGCGGTATCCATCCCAGCGCGATTATCGAAGATGGGGCGCAGATCGGGCAGGATTGCATCATCGGTCCTTTCAGCTATGTGGGCGCCAATGTAAAACTGGCTGATCGGGTCGAGTTGAAGTCTCATGTCGTTGTGACCGGTGATACATCGATTGGCGAAGACACCGTGATCTTTAATTTTTCGGTGATCGGTGAGATTCCTCAGGACCTGAAATTCGGCGGTGAAAATACGCGCCTTGAAATCGGTCAGCGCAACCGCATTCGCGAGCATGTAACGATCAACACCGGAACCGAAGGCGGCGGTGGCGTAACCCGGATCGGGGATGATTGCCTGCTGATGGCAGGTGTTCATGTGGCCCATGACGTGCAGATCGGCAACCGGGTAATCATGGTGAACCACGCGGGCGCAGCCGGTCACTGTATCGTCGAGGATGAAGTAATCATCGGTGGCATTTCGGGCCTGCACCAGTGGGTGCGCGTTGGACGTGGGGCGATCATCGGTGCGCTCACCATGGTGCCCAAAGACGTCATTCCCTACGGACTGGTACAAGCATCCAGGGGTGAGCTTGAAGGTCTGAACCTCGTGGGTCTCAAGCGTAAAGGTGTTTCGCGCGAAGACATCTCGGCATTGCGTGCCGCGTTCAAGGAGTTGTCTGAAGGCGAAGGAACGTTCATGGATCGCGCCAACCGTCTTGGTCAGGGTAACGACAGCGACTATGTGCAGCGGATCGTTGATTTTGTCACCGGACACAGCGATCGGTCGTTCCTGACACCGAGGAAATAGGAACATGCTTGCGTTGATTGCGGGAACCGGGGCGCTGCCGACCGAATTGGTTGCCCAATTGGCGGAACGTCCGCTGATCTGCGCGATGGAAGGTTTCCTGCCGGATGATCTGGTCGCAGATATCGTGTTTCCGCTTGAACAGCTTGGCAGTTTTATCGCCGGGCTTCAGGCGAAGGGCGTGACCGAGATCTGCATGGCCGGCGCAGTTCGGCGCCCGAAGGTTGATCCTAAACGTATTGACGCGGCAACGATGCCATTGGTTCCGGTGATCCAGCAGGCCATGCTGTCGGGTGATGACGGAGCATTGCGGGCTGTCATTGGCCTGTTGGAAGGCGCAGGATTGCGGGTGTCTGCCGCGCATGAAATCGCCCCTGGCCTGTTGCCGCCTTTGGGCTGTCTGACTGATGTGCACCCATCCGAGAGTGATATGGCAGATGCAGACCGCGCTGCCGGAATTCTGCGGGCCATGGGAACTGCGGATATAGGTCAGGCCTGTGCCGTTTTAAAAGAGCAGGTGTTGGCAATCGAAGGCATCTTTGGAACCGCCTGGATGCTTCAGTCCCTGACACAACGCCCGGATGCGGGGGGCGGCATACTGTTCAAAGGTCCAAAACCCGATCAGGACCGTCGTGCCGACCTGCCCGTCATAGGACCGGATACCATCACGGATGCGGTCGCGGCAGGCTTGTCTGGCATCGTTCTGGAAAAGGGCGGTGTGCTGGTTTTGGAAAAAGAACAGGTCATCGCCGAATGTAACCGTCTTGGGCTGTTCCTGTATATTCGCGAGCGAGCGGTCTGATGCGTGTTTTTCTGGTCGCCGGTGAACCTTCGGGCGACCGGCTGGGCGCCGCGTTGATGGAGGGGCTGAAGACCCTGATCCCCGATATTGAATTCGACGGGGTGGGCGGACCTTTGATGGCGGTTCAGGGGCTGACCAGCCGGTTTCCGATGTCGGAACTTTCGGTGATGGGTTTGATCGAGGTTCTGCCGAAGTTTTTCCACCTCAAGCGTCGAATCTCGGAGACCGCGCAAGCAGTGTTGGACACGCGGCCGGACGTTCTGATAACCATCGACAGCCCCGATTTCAGCCTGCGTGTCGCCAAAATCGTCAAAGCCGCCAGTGATATCCGCACCGTGCATTACGTCGCGCCCAGTGTCTGGGCCTGGCGTCCGGGGCGAGCGGATAAAATGGCAAAGGTCATCGACCATGTGCTGGCACTGCTTCCGTTCGAGCCGCCATACATGGAGCGGGCAGGGATGGAGTGTGACTTTGTTGGCCATCCAGTTGCCAGCGAACCGACGGCAACACAGGCTGAGATTGCAGCAATCCGGAGCAGGTACGACCTAGGGGATGCACCAGTCCTGCTGGCTCTGCCCGGATCGCGCCGGGGTGAGATCGAGCGTCTGGCAGACACGTTTGGTGAGGCATTGCGGCTGTTTTTGACGGATCATCCCAGTTATCGCGTCGTGGTTCCAACCGTAGGTGCAACAACTGATCTGGTCAACGATATGACGCAAAACTGGCCGGGCGCACCAATAGTGCTCGACCCGCGCCAAATCGGGGCCGGGCAAGCCACCATCGAAAAACGCGCGGCCTTTGGCACAGCACGTATTGCGCTGGCCGCTTCGGGTACGGTTTCTTTGGAACTGGCCGCGCAGAATACACCCATGGTGATCGCCTACAAGCTCAATTGGCTGACCCAGAAAATGGCTGAACGCATGGTTAAGCTGGACACTGTTACATTGGTCAACCTGGTATCTGAAACACGCGCCGTGCCTGAATGCCTGCTGAACGATTGCCAGCCAGAAAAGATCGCCAAGGCCCTGCATGATGTGACCAATGCCCCCGACGCTCAGCAACTTGCGATGAACCTGACAATGGAAAGGTTGGGGCGCGGAGGAGAAGCTCCGGGATTGCGGGCGGCACGAGCTGTGCTGGACAGAATGCAGATTGAGCATGCTTGATCACACGCTGTTCGCCGCTTCAGCCGGGATTGCCATGATTTCCACCAATCTGGACAATCTGGCCGTCTTGCTGGGTTTGATACTGGTGATCGAGCAGCGCCGCGCCATCATTGGCTTTGCCGTCGCGCAAACAATTGTTCTGACATTGGCCATGACCGTCGCTTTGGGCGTTGACCAGAGCGGCGCGCCGTTTTGGATCGGGTTTCTGGGTCTTGTGCCACTGGCCTTTGGTCTGCGCGGTATCTGGAGGCAGCTTTTCGGGGCCAATTCTGAAGGAACCGAGGCAAAAGGGGCCGTGACCTCGGTGGTTACCCTGTTCCTGAGCCTGTCGATTGACAGTTTCGCGGTCATGACACCGTTATTGGCGGATTCTACCCCCTCATACCGCGTTGCCGCCTTGATTGGCGCAGCACTGGCCGCTTCCGTGCTGGTCCTTACCGCCGCCTGGGGCGCCCCTCGGGCCAAAAGCCTGGGGCCACGCGTCGCCCGAATGGATAGGGTCGCCCCATATATCATGGTCTGCGTTGGGCTCTATATCCTCTTCAATTCGCCTACGGACGCCCTGTAAGAAATTTGTTCCGGCGTTCCGTCTCGGGTTTGTGATCCGCGACCGTCTGTTGCAGCGGTGCGGACTTAAAGTATCCTCTCTAAAAAAGGAGCTTTCATCATGACCCGCATTCCCCCTTTGTCAGACGCCGAGATGGCAGACGAGACACGCGCGTCTCATGCGGCTTTGGGCGCTTATGGTCCGTTCGACAATTGGGCCCGGGTCGCCGCACATTGTCCACCGGTTCTGGAACATGTCGCAGGGATGCTAACAGCGTTACGGGAACAGCAGACCTTGCCGCGTCGTGCGCTGGAACTGGCCATGGTGACGGTTTCCAAACTGAACGCCTGTGACTACTGCGTCTCGCATCATACTCCGCTGTTGACAGTTGCTGGTCTCAGCCCCGAAGGCGCGGCGCGTTTGCCAGATGTTGACAACCACCCCGAGCTGGACGCGTGCGACAAGGCCGTCGTGCGATACGCCGAGGCGGTAACGACACGATCAGGCCGCATGCGCGACGCCGAGGTTTCCAACTTGCGGGATTGGTTCAGCGATGCCCAGATTGTCGAGTTAACCTGGCGCATCGCTTTGTGCGGTGCATTCAACCGGTTCAACGATGCGCTTCAGATCCAGATCGAACCGGAGGTTGAACCGGTTTCAGCCTAGTACCCGCGCCAGATCCAACCGCCGCCAAAGATTCGGCTGCCTTCTGAGGCATAGAAGACGCAGGCCTGACCGGGCGAGATGCCTTCTTCGGGTGTCAGCAATTCAACCTCGGCAGTGGTGTCGGACAGCGGTCGAATAATGGCTTCACGCGGGGGGCGGGTCGAACGGACCTTGACTGACAGGTGCCATTCTTCGCGAGAAGTGAAGGGTTCATCGCCCAGCCAGTTGATCTCACGCACGGGGACGACACGCGTTGCCAGCATCTCTTTGGGGCCGACAACGACCTGTTTCTTGTCCACGTCCAGCTTGACCACATAAAGCGGTTCGCTCAGACCGCCGATGCCCAAGCCGCGCCTTTGGCCGATCGTGTAATGGATCACACCGTTATGCTGTGCCAGAACGCGGCCATCGGCATGAACAATCTCGCCCGGCTCCGCAGCACCGGGGCGCAGCTTTTCTATAACGCTGGCATAATTGCCATCGGGCACAAAGCAGATGTCCTGACTGTCAGGCTTGTCCGCCACAGACAACCCATATTGAGCCGCCATTTCGCGGGTCGCGTCTTTTGAGGGCAGGTGGCCAAGCGGGAAGCGCAGGAAATCAAGCTGTTCCGGCGTTGTCGAGAACAGGAAATAGGATTGATCCCGGTTGGCATCTTCGGCGCTGTGCAGTTCCGGGCCGTTTGGCCCCATCTTGCGCTGGATATAGTGCCCGGTGGCCATACAGTCAGCCTCAAGATCCTTGGCGGTTTCCAGCAGGTCCTTGAATTTTACCCGCTCGTTGCAGCGAATGCAGGGTACGGGTGTTGCGCCTGCCAGATAGCTTTCTGCAAACTCATCGATCACCGCGTCCTTGAAGATGTTTTCGTAGTCCAGAACATAGTGGGGAAACCCACGCTCTTCTGCCACGCGGCGCGCATCGTGGATATCGATCCCGGCACAGCACGCCCCTTTCTTGGCCAGAGCCGCTCCATGATCATAGAGTTGCAGTGTCACACCGACCACGTCATAGCCCTGATCGGCCAGATAGGCTGCGACAACAGAGCTATCGACGCCCCCCGACATGGCCACAACCACCCGCGTTTCCGAGGGCGGTTTGGCAAAGCCAAGCGAGTTCAGCGGGGGCTCGGTGTCGAGGGCCATTGGCGGTTCCTGTCGGGTTAAGAAAGACCGGCAGAATATAGGAAAATTCTACACAATCTCAAGAGGCGGTTTCATACGACCTTAAGTAGGCTGGTGCCAGCTTTGATGCAGCAAAGAGGGTAAAGCGATGTATTTGCACAAAGTGGAAGGGCCAAGGTCTGTTTCTCTGCCGGATGGGTCCATACTGACACGCGCCGATCTGCCGCCGTCAAGCACACGGCGGTGGGTGGCCTCGCGCAAGATTCTGGTCGTGCGTGGGGTACTTTACGGGCTGATCAGCCTGTCTGAGGCAAAACAGAAATACGGGATCAGCGACGAAGAATTCAACGGCTGGGTTTCCCTGGTCGCGGAACACGGTGTCGAGGCTTTGAAAGCCACGGCCTTAAAAAAGTATCGACAACCTATAGGTGAGCGGGAATAAATGATTCAACGGTAACGTCAGATTAACCATTCTTGGTCAGGTTTAGTTTTAATTGGAATTATTGACCCGAATTGGAGCAGTGAAAATGCGTATACTTCTTGTCGAGGATGATCCGACCACGTCCAAAAGCATCGAACTGATGCTGACGCATGCGAACCTTAACGTCTATGCAACGGATCTTGGCGAAGAAGGTATCGATCTGGCAAAGCTCTACGATTACGACCTGATCTTGCTGGACCTGAACCTGCCAGACATGAACGGGCATGAAGTGTTGCGCCAGTTGCGGATTGCCAGGGTGGAAACACCGATCCTGATCCTATCGGGTGCAGATGATACGGACAGCAAGATCAAAGGCTTCGGGTTTGGCGCGGATGACTACCTGACCAAGCCCTTCCACCGTGAAGAACTGGTGGCTCGTATCCATGCCATCATCCGCCGGTCGAAAGGGCATTCGCAGTCCATCATCCACACAGGTCGCGTGGCCGTTAACCTGGACGCCAAAACCGTCGAGGTGGACGGAAAAACCGTGCACCTGACAGGAAAAGAGTACCAGATGCTGGAATTGCTCAGCTTGCGCAAGGGTACGACTCTGACCAAGGAAATGTTTCTGAACCACCTATATGGCGGCATGGACGAACCCGAGCTGAAGATCATCGACGTCTTCATCTGCAAACTGCGCAAAAAGCTCAGCAACGCAACTGGTGGTGAGAATTATATCGAAACCGTTTGGGGCCGGGGTTACGTGTTGCGCGACCCGCAAAGCAACACATTGGACGAGACGCGAATGGCGGTCGGCCTCTGAATTGAACCGTTTGTGTCGCTGGTAGTCCAGGGCGGCACTTTGCACTCACGGCTCAGCACATCTGGACCTGGCCATGGCCTCGCCCTATCACTGAGGTCCAAGAACGCGTGACAGGGCGAGGCCATGAGCAATTCCATTCCCATATCAGACCTGACGGATGATGAGGCGCGTGCCGAACTGGCGCGGTTGGCGGACATCCTGTCGCGAGCCAACACTCTGTATCACGCAGAAGATGCGCCCGAGTTGTCGGATGCGGATTATGATGCCCTCAAACGCAGAAACGCCGAGATCGAGGCGCGTTTCCCCCACCTGAAACGTGCTGACAGCCCGACAGAGCAAGTCGGGGCCAAACCGGCGGACGGGTTTTTAAAAGTTACTCATGCCGTCCGAATGATGTCACTGGGAAATGCGTTCGACGATGGGGACATTGCCGATTTCGACACCTCGATTCGCAAATATCTGGGCCTTGATGCAGGCGCGCCATTGGCTTTCACAGCTGAACCCAAGATTGACGGCCTGTCTTTGTCCTTGCGATATGAGAACGGACAGCTGGTTCAGGCCGCAACGCGGGGCGACGGTGAAGTTGGCGAGAACGTGACGGCCAACGCCTGCACAGTCTCTGATATTCCACAGCTGATCGAGAACGCGCCCCAAATTCTTGAGGTCCGGGGCGAGATTTACATGTCTCATTCCGATTTTGAAGCGTTGAATGAGCGGCAGGCTGAACGGGGGGGCAAACCCTTTGCCAACCCGCGCAATGCAGCGGCAGGGTCACTGCGCCAGCTGGATTCGGAAATTACCCGTTCCCGCCCATTGCGCTTCTTCGCCTATGCCTGGGGTGAACTGTCAGAGCCTTTGGCAGATACTCAGATTGGAGCAATTGAGCGTCTTGCGACCCTTGGGTTCCCCACGAATCCCTTGACGCGCCTATGTGCCACGACTGAGGACATGATCGCTCATTACCGGGATATCGAAGCGCAGCGTGCGACTTTGGGGTATGACATCGATGGGGTCGTCTACAAGGTAAACGATCTGTCTTTGCAGGCACGTCTGGGTTTCCGCTCAACGACGCCAAGATGGGCAATTGCGCATAAGTTCCCAGCCGAACTGGCCTGGACCAGATTGGAGGCGATCGACATTCAGGTTGGTCGAACAGGGGCGCTTAGCCCCGTGGCACGGTTGCATCCTGTAACGGTTGGCGGAGTGGTCGTCTCCAATGCCACATTGCACAACGAAGATTACATCGCAGGGCGCGATGCCAAGGGCGGCGCGATTCGTGAAGGAAAAGATATCCGAGTGGGCGATTGGGTTCAGGTTTATCGCGCTGGCGATGTGATCCCCAAACTGTCGGATGTCGACTTGTCCAAACGCCCCGCCGATGCACGCCGCTTTGCCTTTCCGACACATTGCCCCGAATGCGGGAGTGATGCGATCCGCGAAGAAGGCGACGCGGTTCGACGATGCACCGGCGGCCTGATCTGTCCCGCGCAGGCCGTTGAAAAACTAAAACATTTCGTGTCGCGCAAAGCCTTTGATATAGAAGGGCTGGGTGCAAAACAGATTGAAATATTCTATGGGGATCCAACCCTTCCGATCAATGCGCCAGCTGATATCTTCACGCTGGAACAACGGGACGCAGCCAGTCTGACGCGGTTAAAAAACCGGGACGGGTGGGGCGAAACATCCGCCAGGAACCTGTTCGAAGCCATTGATGAAAAGCGGAAAATTCCCTTTGCGCGCTTGTTGTTCGCACTGGGCATTCGGCATGTTGGCGAAGTGGGTGCGCGCGATCTGGCGCTTTTTTACCGCGACTGGGATGCGATGGCACTCGCGTTGGACACTGCGCGCCCGGCCGCGCTGGCCCAACGGCAGGCCGATGAGGTGGAAGATGCAGAGCGTGCGGCAGCGCAGCTTGAAGGGCGTCGAGCGCGCGTGAAAGAAGTGCGGGACGCAGCCATCGCGGAGGCCAATGTCGCAGCCGATGCCAATGCCGCCTGGGCAGAGCTGATCGGGATCGACGGAATTGGCGCAACGCTTGGCCTTTCACTGTCGGACGCATTTGCCAATGTAGAGGAACGACGGGCTTTCGACACGCTGCGCAGCGAATTGACGGTTATCGCCCCCGACGCGCCAGCCTCGGACAGTCCGGTGGCGGGTAAAACCGTAGTGTTCACCGGAACGCTGGAAAAGATGACCCGCGCCGAAGCCAAAGCGCGAGCCGAGGCGTTGGGCGCGAGGGTTTCCGGATCTGTCAGCAAGAAAACCGATATTCTGGTCGCGGGTCCCGGGGCCGGGTCAAAGGCGAAAAAGGCGGCGGAACTTGGGATCGAAACTTTGGACGAGGATGGCTGGCTTCAGCTGATAGAAGGCGCATGAGCGGACGCCCCGAACAGCTTTTCCCGCTATTTGCAGGGCTGGAAACGTTGGATGGCGTCGGTCCCAAGACGGCACAGGCCATGGCGCAGACCGGGGTGGAATCCCCGCGCGATGTTCTGTTCAGCCTGCCTTATGCCGTGGTGGACCGGCGCAGGCGGGATACAATTCAGGGGGTGGACCTGCCAGCCACTCTGACCGTGGAAGTGACAGTCGGCCCGCACAGGCCGCCTCACAACAAGGGAGGGGCTTATCGCGTTCATGTCGAAGACAGTCAGGCCGATTTCCAGCTGGTCTTTTTCCACGCAAGTGGTGAATATCTGAAAAAAGTTTTGCCGCAAGGATCTCGCCGCGTGGTTTCCGGCAAGTTGGAACTGTTCGACGGCATGGCGCAGATGGTGCACCCTGACCACATGCTGCCCGTTGAACAAGCCGGCGATATCCCGGAATTCGAACCGGTCTACCACCTGACGCAAGGGCTGACCCAGAAAACAGCGTTCAAGGCCAGCCGCAGCGCATTGGCACGCGCACCCAAGCTAGAGGAATGGATCGATCCGGCGCAGGTGTCACAGCAAAACTGGCCGAGCTGGTCTGCGGCCATTCACGCCGGTCACAATCCGCGCGGCGCTGATGATGTCGCGCCGTTTGCCCCTGCGCGTCAGAGATTGGCGTATGACGAATTGTTTGCGCATCAGCTGACGCTCGCTCTGGCCCGGCAGCGAGAGCGCAAGTCGCGGGGGATAGTCAGCGTGGGAACCGGGGCACTGCAATCTAAAGTGCTGGCAAGCCTTCCCTATCGCCCGACTGATGCACAAACGCGCGCTATTGATGAGATTTCGGCTGATATGGCGTCTGACGCCCGAATGAACCGACTGTTACAGGGCGACGTCGGCGCCGGTAAGACGCTGGTGGCCATCATGGCGCTTCTGATCGCCGTTGAGGCAGGCGGGCAGGGCGTGATGATGGCCCCGACCGAAATTCTGGCACGCCAGCATCTGGAAGGGTTGCGCCCACTGGCCGAGCAGGCCGGAGTGGTTCTGGAACTGCTTACCGGACGTGATAAGGGCGCGGAGCGGCGTGCCAAGCTTGAGGCACTTAAACAAGGCGATATTCACATTCTGGTTGGCACACATGCAGTGTTTCAAAGTGATGTTGAATTCAAGGCGCTGAGATTGGCCATCGTCGACGAACAGCACCGGTTTGGCGTGCGGCAGAGAATGGAATTGTCGGAAAAAGGCAAGGGGGCCGATGTTCTGGTAATGACCGCCACTCCGATCCCACGTAGTCTTGCGCTGGCGCAATATGGCGACATGGATGTTTCGGTGCTGGATGAAAAGCCTCCGGGGCGAAAACCGATCAAAACGGCGATTGTCAACACACAGCGCATGGACGAAGTCATCGCCCACCTGCGGCGAGCGATTGATGAAGGGCGACAGTGTTACTGGGTGTGCCCTCTGGTCGACGAATCCGAAGTTTCGGACCTGACAGCGGCCGAGGAACGCTTCAAACGCCTGCGGGCCATTTTGGGTGAGGGCGTTGTGGGGCTGGTTCATGGTCAGATGCCACCTGCCGACAAAGACGCCGCGATGAGCGCATTTCAGAATGGGAAAACAAAGGTCCTTGTTGCCACGACGGTGATCGAGGTTGGCGTGAACGTACCCAACGCAACGATCATGGTCATTGAACGGGCCGAGATCTTTGGGCTGGCGCAATTGCACCAGTTGCGGGGGCGCGTCGGGCGCGGGGATGCGGAATCCACCTGTTTGCTGATGTATCAACCACCGCTCAGCGAGGGAGGGCGCAAGCGGCTGGAGGTTCTGCGCGAGACAGAGGATGGCTTCCGAATCTCGGAAACTGACCTTGAGATGCGAGGCGCGGGCGATCTGATCGGAACTGCGCAATCCGGGTTGCCAAAATTCCATATCGCGGATCTGGAACGTCAGGCAGGATTGATGGCCGTCGCCCAATCCGATGCGCGGGCGCTGCTAACGACCGATCCCAAACTGACTTCGGACAGGGGAAGGGCCGCACGTGTACTTTTGTGGCTGATGAAACAGGATCAGGCGATCCGTTTGATTTCAGTGGGTTAGCTGTAATGTTCCCTAAAGTTCACAAATGTTCTCAAAAAGTTCTTTACCTGCGCCTGGAAATATGAGAACAAAAGGTCAACAAAGGATTAAAACTCTGACCGGAGGTGACCCTATGCTGACCCAGATCAAGACCGCCTTCAGTCGCGCGCAATCGACTATCCTGCAGGATGCCGTTGGCGTGTTGTCTTTGGTCGTGATGCTGATGGTGGCCCTTCACCTGCCGGTTGGTTTCTAAGCCTTTCTGCCTGCGATCTCGTGCCGAAAAATCCGCGCTGTCATCCCCATTTCAGTCAAGGGTGACCTGCCTGTCCCAAACCCCTTGAGGGGCCATGCCTCGGCCCCGCGCGGTACACCGGACCCCACACGAGACACGCAATACCTGCCGCCGCCCTTTCGCCCGGAAAGCGCGGCGGCTTTTTTTACAATTGGCCGGTTTTGAAGATTTCCAACAGCGCGGACAGGACTGAGTTGGCAGCAACCGAGGCTAAAATCATGCCCATGACACGGCTGATGATTGCCGCGCCTGAATGACCGATCAGCCGAATGATGGGCTCGGCCAAAAGCATCAGTACAAACGCAACCAGCAATACGGAAAGCATGACAAGCGCTGTGATACCCTGATCCGCGATGCTGTAACGGTGGTTGTCCGTCAGGATAACGATTGCCAGCATTGCGCCGGGGGATGCCAGTGAAGGCACGGCAAGCGGGAATATCGCCGGGTTCTGCTGGTGATACGCGTCTTCACGATCTTCTTCGGCTTGCCGTTGTTCGATCTCTTGTTTGCTTTCACCAAAGATCATCGTCAGGGCAAACAGAAACAGGATAATGCCGCCAGCGACCTGAAACGAATTCAACCCGATATCCAGCGCTTCGATCAGCACCTGACCAAATACAAGGAAGAACAGCAATACGGCAGCACTTATCACGGCTGCTAACATCGCTGTCCGCCGCCGGCCTGCCGCGTCCAATCCCGCAGTAACGGCGATGAACACGGGAATTGTTCCAATCGGGTCGATAACGACCCAAAGCGTCACGAAATGCTCGAGCAAATTATTCAAACCCATCCCTCCTGAAATCTTGGCAGAGGGTAAACGGGTTTCCGCCAAATAGCTATAATCAGGCGCAGTTTGCCTGTTCAGCCTTCGCCATGGCCTCAGCCGTGGCATCCAGTACCAGCAAGATCGACGCATGGCGGTTCTTATAATCCCGAGCGGGCATCAGCACCTCAAGCCCGTCAAAAGGTGCATCGGGTGCAGGACCGCCATTCTTGAGCATGGCCGCCAACTGATCGCGCGCAGCTTCGACCTGCGCCCGCGACGCTCCAATTATTGCATCCCCAACGACCGAGGCAGACGCTTGCCCCAAAGCACAGGCCTTGACGTCCTGACCAAAGGCACTGATCTGACCGTCGCGAACCTTGATGTCGACAGTTACAGTCGATCCGCATAAAGGTGAGCGTTTCTTGACGGTTGCATCGGGATCTTCCAGTCGCTCAAGATGCGGAATATCCGCAGCCAGCGCCAGAATGCGCCCGGAATACAGCTTAATCAGGTCGTTCTCGCCGCTCATGGCTTTCCCTCGTCGTGTGTTACCCATACATAGTGGCCAGCCCACCGGATGCAAAAGGTTTTTCAGATGTCTGACCCAGTCGTGTTTGACCCCTCCAAATTGAGATTTAATGAGGCGGGTCTGATCCCGGCGATTGCGCAGGATGAAGCATCAGGCGAGGTTTTGATGATGGCCTGGATGAACGTGCAGGCGGTTGAAAAGACCCTCGAAACCGGGCGGGTAACCTATTGGTCGCGCTCCCGGCAGGCCTTCTGGATCAAGGGCGAAACCTCGGGCCATGTGCAGGAACTGGTGGATTTCCGGATCGATTGCGACCGGGATTGTCTATTGGTTCTGGTCCGTCAAACCGGTGCAGCCTGCCATACCAACCGACGAACCTGTTTTTTTACCGCCGTTCGGGATGGGGTCGAGGCTGAACTGATGGCGCCAATGGAGTAGGGGTCAAAGCCCAACCATTCGGCGTATGTCGCCCGGGCTAGCCCCTTCGGCCCGGTATTTTGAGATCGCGCGGGCATCATCGCGTTTGGCCAGCCGTTTGCCTGCATCATCGCGGATCAGGTCGTGGTGGAAATACTCGGGTGTCGGCAGGTTCAGTAACACCTGCAACAGAACGTGGATGCGGGTCGCGTCAAACAAGTCCCGTCCCCGTACCACCTGTGTTATACCCTGACCCGCGTCGTCAAGTACGACGGACAAATGATACGACGTCCCCATGTCACGGCGGGACAGAACAACATCACCTATGGTGGCAATCAACTCATCAGGCGAAAAGGTGACAATGCCGGTTTCGCCGCCCGGACCCGAACCCAGCTCAAGAAACTGATACCTGTCGGGGTTGCGGACCGCCTGACACGCCTTGACCACGTCCAATCGCAATGGGTCCTGAGTTGGACGAGGAAGTTCCGATAAATCTTTGCCAACAAACCTTTTTCCACAAGTCCCAGGGTAAACAAGCCCGTCGGGTCCAAGCATAGGTGCGCCTTCCTGCGGCGCACTGGTTGCAGCGGCGATATCTTTGCGATTACACGTGCATGGATACAAAAGACCCTGCGCCCATAGCTGATCCAGCGCCTTGTGGTAAAAGCCCAAACGATCCGATTGGCGCATCACGGGCTCCGGCCATGTCAGCCCCAACCATCTGAGGTCGTGGTAAATCTGATCCTCCCATAGCTGTCGCGAGCGGGATTGATCGATATCCTCAATTCGCAGCAGGAACCGGCCGCTTTCAGAAGCAGCCCGATCGCTGGCAACCAGCGCAGAATATGCGTGCCCAAGGTGAAGGGGGCCTGTTGGGGATGGCGCAAAGCGCGTTACGAGAGTCACGCTTTTTCTAATACATACACGTCAGAGTTAAGGTTGATACCGGGCAGGTGGGGGCCGTGTTCACGAAATAACAAACGTGCGGCCCCCATGTCGACCCAATCCGTCAGACGGCAGGTGAATTTATGGTCCGCCAACGCATGATCGTTCAGCGAAAAGCCAAGCAAACCACCCTTGGGCAACGCGTGCATCAACAAATCCAGTGTCTCTGGCGGGGCAGCACCTTTTCCGATCACTCCTATGGCAGTAATCATCGTGTACTCCCCACGCTTCAACGGCGCGGGCTTGGCGATATCGAATCCGGTCAGTGTTCGATAAACGCCCTTGCTGGCGGCTTCCTGAAGCATGTTCTCTGTTGGGTCCATCCCATCGATGACTTCAAAGCCAACAGCGCGCAGGGCAAGCCCCGACAACCCGGTGCCGCAGCCGTAGTCCAGAATTGGGGTCTGCGGCTTCGGCGCGAAAGACCACAAAGCCGCTGCTACACGGCCCGGCGTGGCGTAACCGTGTTCACCGACTTCCTTTTCATAGGTTGCAGCCCAGTTCTGATAGTGCGCTTCAGTCGCTTCAGGCGTGCCGAGGTTGTATGTGCTGTTCAGAAACGTGTCGTTCATTCCAGCATGCTAGGCCGAGTCCGCATTACGCGTCCAGTCAGCAATGTTCCAACCAGGTACTCCATTCAGCTTTGGCCCGGTCGGTATAGGCCTTGTACCGGTCTTTACGACCCCGACGCCCGCCTTTCAGGCCATCCACGGGGCGAAACAGGCCGAAATTCACGTTCATCGGCTGAAAGGTCTTGGCCTCGGCACCACCCGTAATGTGGTGAATCAAAGCACCCATTGCGCTGTCTTGCGGAACAGCCGGCAGGTCACGCCCCAAAATCTGAGCAGCGGCAAACCGACCAGCCAGCAACCCCATCGCGGCGCTTTCTACATAGCCTTCCACACCCGTGATCTGTCCAGCAAACCGAATGTTGGGTTTGGATTTCAACCGCATTTGCGAATCCAGAAGCGTGGGAGAGTTGATGAACGTATTGCGGTGAATGCCGCCCAACCGGGCAAAGCTGGCATTTTCCAAGCCAGGGATCATACGGAACACGTCGGTCTGGGCGCCGTATTTCATCTTTGTCTGGAAACCCACGATGTTAAACAAGGTGCCCAATGCGTTATCGCGGCGCAACTGCACCACTGCATGTGGTTTCACGCCGGGCTCATGCGGGTTGGTCAGCCCGACCGGTTTCATCGGACCATGGCGCAGCGTTTCGCGACCGCGTTCGGCCATAACCTCGATGGGTAGACAGCCGTCGAAGTAACCTGCTGCCTCGCCTTCGTGAAATTCGGTTTTTTCTGCTGCCAGAAGCGCGTCTATGAAGGCCTCGTACTGATCCCGGTCCATCGGGCAGTTCAGATAGGCCGTCCGCTCTTCTTCGGTCTCGCCCTTGTCGTAGCGTGATTGCATCCACGCTTTGCTCATGTCGATGCTTTCGGCATAGACGATCGGTGCGATGGCGTCGAAAAAGGCAAGTGCGTCAGACCCTGTCTCGGCCTGGATGGACTGACCCAGCGCGGGCGACGTCAGGGGGCCGGTCGCAAATATCCACTGGCCATCGCTGGGCAGGGTCGTCACTTCTTCGTCGGTTACCGTCACGCGTGGGTGGGCGCGAAGTTTTGTGGTCACACTTTCTGCAAACGGGTCACGGTCCACAGCCAGCGCGCCACCGGCTGGCAGGCGGTGTTCATCGGCTGTTGTCATGATCAACCCATTGGCGGCACGCATTTCCCAATGCAGCAGACCCACTGCGTTCTGCTCATCATCATCCGAGCGGAACGAGTTCGAGCACACCATTTCCGCCAGATTGCCGGTCTGATGTGCAAAGGTGCCGATGATCGGACGCATTTCGTGAATCACAACATCCACGCCCATTTCAGCAGCTTGCCAGGCCGCCTCTGACCCGGCCATGCCGCCGCCTACAATATGCAAAACTTGTGTCATGCGATGCCACATAGGGCAGACCACAATCGGGCGCAACTGAGGCAAAGCGGTTTCACGAATTTTATGGAAGGGGTCTTGGGGTCGCCGCTGCGGGATTGTCAGCGCTGGTGAGAGAGACCAGCTGGAGGGACCTTCCGCCCACGGCGACCCAAAAGTGTCCTGAGGCCTTGGCCTCGACCCAGCTTTGCCACAGTGTCGCCCTTTTGGAAAGTGCTAAATTCAAAACAGTGGCGAAAAATGTGCAAAACAATTGCATTATTGGGACCAATTTGGGGGACGTTTTTCGATAAAGGCTGAAATGCCTTCTTCTGTATCCCGGTACAGCATGTTCTGCGCCATTACGTCACCGGCATAGGCATAAGCCTGATCCAGCGGCATAAGAAGCTGTTGATAAAACGCCTCTTTACCGATTTTGACAGCGGCTCCCAGCTTGGAAGCAACCAGTTCTGCCAGCGCATTGGTTTCGTGTTCAAGACGCGTCTCGGGGACAACGCGGTTGACCAAACCCAAATCGGCAGCACGTTCGGCTGATATGAATTCACCAGTCGTCAGCATTTCAAATGCCTGCTTTCTGGGGATATTGCGGCTGAGGGCCACCATTGGTGTCGAGCAGAACAAACCGATATTGACGCCGTTCACCCCAAACCTTGTGCCTTCCGCGGCGACGGCCATGTCACAGGTGGCTACAAGCTGACACCCGGCGGCGGTTGCAATGCCGTGGACCTGTGCGATGACGGGCTGGGGTAGGGACTGGATCGACATCATCACTTTCGCGCAGCGCGAAAACAGGTCATTGAAATAAGCTTTGCCACCATCTTCGGACTGGCGTCCGGCCGTCATCTGTTTCAGGTCGTGCCCGGCGCAAAAAACCTTACCCTGACCCGCCAGGATCACAGCCCGGATCGACGTGTCTTCACGCAACGTGTCCAGTTCAGCCTGAAACGCCGACAGCATCTCGTCACTCAGCGCGTTCAGCCGCTCTGGGGCGTTCATTGTAAGCCGTGCAACAGCGCCGGTGTCGTTACGTTCCAGAATTGCCATCTTGCCCTCCGATCCCATGTTGGGCCAACTCTAGGTCGGTATGAGCAGGAGGGAAAGCATGGCTTTGGCAATGAACCGGGACGAACTGTCACAATACCTAAAGGAGGTTTTCCCGCAGGTGCATAAAGACTTTGTCGTCGAGGACCTGACCGAAGATACAATCACCATGCGCCTTGTTGTGAAGGATCAGCATCTGCGGCCGGGCGGTACGGTTTCGGGACCATCCATGTTTGGGCTGGCTGATGTTTGTGTATACGCGATGGTTCTGGCGCGAAAAGGGCGTCAATCCCTGGCGGTCACAACGAACAGTTCCCTGGATTTTCTAAGCAAACCAGCAGGCAACACGGACATGATTGCTATATGTCGCCTGCTGAAACTGGGCCGGACTTTGGCCGTCGGTGACGTACTTATGTATTCCGATGGCGCGGAAGACCCTGTTGCCAGAGCGACGATGACCTATTCCCTGCCACCTGCAGGGTCCGCGGCCGCGAAATTCGGATAAAAAAGACCGGGGACAAGCCCCGGCCCAGGAAGAGGTCCCAATAATGGGACTGGGGATCAGTTAAATCTGCCAAAAATGGCGCTTTACCTCGCGGCGCGCATCATGGCGTGTCAGACCGACGTCTTTCAGCAAGCGGTCATCCAGATAACTAAGATTGACGCGGCTACGGCGACGACGCTCCCATTGAGTGACCGCTGCCGCAAACCGCACGGCCAGTGCAGCGGCCAGAGGCAGCCGGGGGCTGTCGGTCAGCAGCAGAAGGGCGGGGGTGTGCATTGTGCGTGTCATCTCGGAATTCCTTTCAATTGTATTGACACAAATCAGTTGTACTTGGTACACGTGACTGATACATTTGAAATTGTGTCAAAAGCAAAGGAAGAATTGTAATGGATACAATTTGGCCAGAGGCGCTACCGAAATCCAAAGGACCGAAATACACTCTGGTTGCTGACACAATTCGAAAAGCCATAGATAACAAATCTTTGGAAGTGGGCGTCAAACTTCCTCCGGTGCGCGAACTGGCGTATCGCCTGCAAATAACGCCTGGTACAGTCGCGCGCGCCTATACAATCCTGACAGATGAGGGGTTGTTACAAGCCGAAGTCGGGCGTGGTACATTTGTTGCGCCGCCAAAATCGCCCATTCTTGACGACGTTTGGGCGCGGCAACTGCATCTTCGGGACGACAAATACAATGCCAATGTAAGTCTGTTCAGCCCTAGGTTGGCAGATATGGGGCAGGTGTCCCTGATCCGTGAATGTCTGAAAAAAGTGTCGCAAGCCGATCCGGGTTTGTTTCTGAATTACCCGACGCGTGACGCGTACCAGCCCGTGCGACAGGCGGTTGTGGACTGGTTGTCAGACCTTCCGCTGGGCGCACTGACCCATGATGATATTGTGTTGACACATGGCGGCCAGAACGGGCTTTGCGTTGTGTTTCAGACGATCCTGCGCGGGCCCAAACCTGTCGTACTGGTCGAGGACCTGTCTTATGCCGGGTTCCGTCGCGCAGGCGAACTGATGCGCGCGGAAGTGGTCGGTGTGAAGATGGACAGATGGGGTGTCGATCCGGCAGCGTTAGAACATGTTCTGCGCCACACGACAGCGCAGGCCGTCTGCGTGTCGCCAGAAGTTCAAAACCCAACGGGCGCACACACACCGTTGGAGCGGAGGAAAGAGATCGTTGAGATTGCCCGTCGCTTTGATTTGGAGATCATTGAAGATGATTGCTATCGCATGGGCGATGCCCGAGAGCCCAGCTTTCGGGCACTGGCGCCTGAACGGGGATGGCATGTGTCATCAATCTCGAAGATTCTGACACCGGCATTGCGTGTGGGTTTTGCTATCGCCCCCAGAGAAAAAAGTGTGGATCTGCGCCGGTCCGCTGAATACGGATATTTCGGATTGGCCCAGCCCTTGGCGGAATTGACCCGCCTTCTGCTGTCCGATCCGCGTACGCGTCAGATCGCCAAGGATGTGCGCACGCGGATGGGGGATTATCTACGCGTTGCCGTCAATACCCTGGGTGGGTTTGATCTGAACTGGGCCCCGGACGTTCCCTTTGTCTGGCTGAGCCTTCCGTCTGGCTGGCGGTCGGCTGCATTCAGTCGCGCGGCCGAGCGGGAAGGGATACAACTCCGATCCGCCGACGAGTTCGCGCTGCGCGATGGACGCGCGCCGAACGCGGTACGTATTGCCATGAATGGTCATGTGTCACTGGAACGGTTCGAGGACGCGATGCAGCGCCTGCGTGTTCTATTGGACAATCCGCCTGAACAAATCAGCGTTTGAATATGGGGTAATATAATACCTATTTTCTAAGTATTTGGTTTTACATGCATAAATAAGACTAATGCCGCTTGACCTGCGTGCAGGCACCTCATAAAACCCGTCCATCGAATTCGGGCCGCTCCGCTGGGGCGGTCTTTCACATCAAACAGGACTATCCTGCCATGAAAACCTTTTCTGCAACACCTGCAGACATCGACAAGAAGTGGATCCTGATCGACGCTGAAGGCGTTGTTCTGGGCCGTCTTGCTTCGATCGTCGCCATGCGCCTGCGTGGCAAGCACAAAGCGTCGTTTACTCCGAACATGGACATGGGCGACAATGTCATCGTGATCAACGCTGACAAAATCCAGATGACCGGCAAGAAGCGCGAAGAAAACTTCTACTGGCACACTGGCCACCCGGGCGGCATCAAGTCGCGCACCAAACAGCAGATCCTGGATGGCGCACACCCCGAGCGTGTTGTCTTCCAGGCCGTCAAGCGTATGCTGCCAGGCAACCGCCTGTCGCGCCAGCAGATGACCAACCTGCGTATCTATGCCGGTGCCGAGCACCCGCACGAGGCCCAGGCCCCCGAAGTTCTGGACGTCAAGTCCATGAACAAGAAAAACACCCGGAGCTAATGACCGATGGTTGATCAGATCAATACTCTCGAAGAGCTGAGCGCCGTCGCAGGCGTTGAAACCGTGGCCGAAGAAGTCATCGTACGTGAACCCGTACGTGACGAGCTGGGCCGCTCCTATGCCACTGGCAAGCGTAAAGACGCTGTTGCCCGCGTTTGGATCAAGCCGGGTTCCGGCAAGGTCACCGTAAACGGCAAAGATCAGGACGTCTATTTTGCACGCCCCGTTCTGCAGCTGATCCTGCGCCAGCCGTTCCAGGTTGCCGGCGTAGAAGGTGAATTCGACGTTGTTGCAACCGTCAAAGGCGGTGGCCTGACCGGTCAGGCCGGTGCGGTTAAGCACGGCATCTCGAAAGCGCTGCAACTCTATGATCCGAACCTGCGTGGCGCACTGAAAGCCGCTGGCTTCCTGACCCGCGACAGCCGCGTTGTGGAACGTAAGAAATTCGGTAAGCGCAAAGCCCGCCGTTCGTTCCAGTTCTCGAAGCGTTAATTCGCCGGGAATACCCAAAAGAAAGGGCTCGCACTTGCGAGCCCTTTTGCTTTGCGCGGGTCAGGGATTCATTCTTCGTAAACGAGTTTCCACGCACCGTTTTCAACAACGTTGACGAACACAGTATCCGCGCCCTGATGGTCTTCAGGACCATAGGTTATGTGGTTGCCAACCAGATCGTCCTGATAATCCAGCGTTTCCATCGCTGCGATGAAACTGTCCTGCGTCAGATCAGGGCCTGCGGCCTCCAACGCCTTAACCATCATTTCAGCCGCCGAATAACCCAGCATGGCAAATCCGACCGGATCTTCGCCTGTGGCTGCCTTGTATTCCTCGATAAATGCGGCCGGGGCAGGTTGATCCGCGCGTGCCCAAAGGTCCTGCCATGAGGCTGCCGCGTAGAATCCATCGGTCACGCCACCAGGAACCTGCGCCACGACCGTCAGGAAACTGGCTGATGTGCCGAGAAATTTCATATCGGTCAGGCCCATTTTCTTAGCGGTGCCCACGACAGTGATCGACTGCCGCACCCCAAGCGCCATGGTGACGATATCACAACCCTCTTCCTTGAGCTTGCTCAGCGATCCGACGAAATCTGTCTCATCCGGTTTATGGGTGGTTTCTGATCCAAAAGTGAGCCCGGCTTCTTCGGCTCCGGCCTTGCTGCCTTCTAGAATTTCCTCACCAAAATCTGTCGGCAGGTACATGGTGCAGACCGTCTTTGAGCCAAACTCGCCAGCCAGATAGTTCACACCGACACGCGCCTGATCGAAATAGGTCGAGAAGGAGGTGAACTTGTTCCGCATGGGTTCCTGCAACATCTGACGCGCAGCTGTAAGAGGCGCTACGTTGGGAATGCCTTTGGGATCCAACAGCTTGAACCCTGCCATGTTCATCGGCGTGCCAAGCGATTGCAGCATGGCAAATACCTTGTCGCGATTGAGCAGTTTGTTATAGCCCTGCATCGCACGTGGCATCTGATAGCCGTTGTCTTCGACCACGTAACGAATTTTTCGCCCGTGCACGCCACCGGCTGCATTCACCCGATCAAAGACGACATTTGCACCTTTGGTTGCCGGAACACCCACTGCGGCGAATATCCCGCTCAGGTCGTTGACAGAACCAATGACAATCTCATCATCGGTCACGCCCTGTGTTTGCGCCCAACCAAGTGTTGCCGATGCTGTCAGCAGTGATGCAGCCGCCAGACTGTTGCGTAATTTCTTCATCTCTTTCCTCCCGTTAATCTTTTGGTCAAGTGTACATGTCTTCGATCAGATGCCCGTGTTTCTTTTCAACCAGTCCGCGTTTCAGCTTCATCGTCGCAGTCAGTTCGTCGTCTTCAGCGGTCAGCAGGACGTCGATCAGACGGAAATCCTTGATCTGTTCGACCCGCGCAAATTCTGCATTAACAGCGGCAATTTCCGAACTGATCAACTGCCTGATTTCCGGTGCCGCGCATAGCGAGGCAAAATTCGAGAAGGGGATTTTATGGCCCTGCGCGTATTTTTCGACATTTTCCTGATCAATCATGATCAGTGCCGTCAGAAATTTGCGCCTGTCCCCGATGATGATTGCGTCCGCGACATAATGACTGAACTTAAGGCGGCTTTCGATCTCGGCTGGGGTGATGTTCTTACCACCTGCGGTGATGATGATATCCTTCAGGCGGCCCGTGATGGTGACATAGCCATCCTTATCTATTGACCCCATATCCCCGGTACGCAGCCAGCCATCGGCGGTGAAGGTTTCTGCTGTCTTCGCGTTGTTGCGCCAGTATCCCTGAAAAATGTTCAGGCCCTTTAGTTGGATTTCGCCATCGTCCGAGATGCGAATGTCGCACCCTTCGACAACTTTGCCTATGGTTCCGATCTTATTGCTGTCTGTGGTGTTGAGCGTGGCGAGGCCCGAAGTTTCGGTCATCCCGAACCCTTCCACCAACGGCACGCCGATGGACCAGTACCATTTTAGCAGATCGGTCGAGATTGGCGCGGCGCCTGTTCCGCCTCGTCGCAGTTTGTCCAGACCCAACATTCGGCGCAGGTTTTTCAAAACCAGCTGATCCCAGAACCAGAATCTGGTGGCGACGCCGGATGGAACTGGTTGGCCTGCGCTCAGATATCCGGCACGGCGCGCACCAGTTTTTAATGCCAGGCCGAATGCCAGCCGCCCCAAAGGCGTGGCTTCCTGTGTCAGGATCTGGACGTGTGAGTAGATCTTTTCCCAAACCCTTGGCACCGCTGTGAAGGTTGAGGGCGAAACCTCCTGAAGGTTTGCGAAAACAGTTTCAGGGCTTTCGGCAAAATTGACAGTGCAGCGGGCCGCCAAGGGGAAATAGACCGAGACATTACGTTCCAGAATGTGACACAGAGGCAGGAAACACAGCTGTTCATCGCTGGGCAGCGCTGGCAGCACCCGTGCAGCGGATTCGATGGCGGCCAGGATGTTTTCATTGCTAAGCATTGCGCCTTTCGGCTGACCGGTTGTACCCGACGTATAGACCAGCAAGGCAATGTCCTGCGGTTTGGCCAATGCGATTTCCGCTTCGAAGCGCCCGGGCTCGGCCAGTTCCGCCTCTTGGCCCAAGGCGAACAGCTCGTCGATCATCATGCAGCGCGGATGGTTCAGGTCATGCAGCCCTTCGTCCTCGAGGATGATCACCTTGATCAGATCAGGAACCTCGGCCTCAATTCCCAGAAACTTGTCCAGATGCTCTTCATCCTCGACAATCAGAAACCTGGTGCCGCTGTCGTTGACCAGGTATTGCAACTGACTGGCGGAATCCGTGGTATAGACGCCGGAAGCGATACCGCCAACGCCCTGAATGCCCATGTCGAGC
This sequence comes from Ruegeria sp. YKSF131, assembly GCF_059612645.1. Classification (NCBI taxonomy): domain Bacteria; kingdom Pseudomonadati; phylum Pseudomonadota; class Alphaproteobacteria; order Rhodobacterales; family Roseobacteraceae; genus Ruegeria; species Ruegeria sp. YKSF131. Next base: position 35,410 of record NZ_JBXWQZ010000026.1, read on the forward strand.
CATGCCCATTCCTTGCGGTCCTCGGACAGGATTGAGACCACGTCGCCGCGTTCCAGTCCCAGCTTGCGCAAGGCCAGCCCGATCCATTTGGCATGCTGCCAGTAATCGGCCCAGGAATAGGATTTCCAGATACCCAGGTCTTTTTCGCGATGCGCCGTTCGGCTGCCCAGTTCGGCACATCGGCGTTGGAACAATTCAGCAATGGTGATGCAGCCATCAACGCGTACCGGGCGCTGTCCTGCCGTTGCGTTGAACTGAACGCCGTTTATCACGACCTGAGGGGGGAGGGGCGTGGCGTCCATCCGTTTTACCTCCACGTCTTTTTCCGCTTCCAGCGGCGGCTTTCGCGCGCGCCTTCTTCTTGTTTTCCAAGATAGAAGCTTTGAATATCCTCGGATCGCAAAAGCGCATCCGCGGCACCGTCCATGACGATGCGACCCACCTCCATGACATAGCCGTGATGCGCCAGTTCCAACGCCGCATTGGCATTCTGTTCAACCAGCAACATCGTCATATTCTGCTCTTCGTTCAAGCGCTTGAGAATGCCGAAGATCTCTTGCACCAGCAGAGGGGACAGGCCCAAAGACGGCTCATCCAGCAACATGATACGAGGCCGGGCCATCAATCCGCGCCCTATGGCCAGCATCTGTTGCTGTCCGCCCGAAAGGGTTCCGGCCTCTTGCGACCGACGGTTTTTCAGAACCGGAAAATAACGGAAGACCAGCTCACGATCCTGTTCGATCTGGTCTTTGTCTTTGCGGGTGTAGGCGCCGAGGCTTAGGTTTTCATCAACCGTCAGCAGTGGAAAAACTTCGCGCCCTTCCGGGATGTGAACCAACCCGCGCTGGACAACCTTGTGCGGTTCCCAGCCCTGAATGTCGCCGCCATCAAAGGTGATTGTTCCCTTTTCCGGGTCCATCACGCCAGAGATGGTTTTCATCAATGTGGTCTTGCCCGCGCCGTTAGCGCCAAGGATCGACACGATTTTTCCTTCGTGAACATCCAGCGAAACGCCCCGAATGGCCATGATTGGGCCATAAAAACTTTCGATATTGCGGACTTGCAAGATCGGGGCGTTCATGAGGCTTTCCCCAGATATGCCTCGATCACGGCTGGATGCGATTGCACGTCTGCCGGAGACCCGAGGGCCAGCTTTGCCCCATCTGCCATGGCCAGGACCCGGTTGGACACGCCCGATACCAATCCCATGTCGTGTTCGACCATCAGCACGGTAATTCCCATTTGGCGCCGGATATCGTCGATCCACCAGCGCATATCGGTCGTCTCTTCCACCGACAGTCCCGAGGCTGGTTCATCCATCAACAGCAGCTTGGGATCGGTCGCCAGGGCACGTGCTACTTCGACCACTTTGCGTACGCCATAAGGCAGCCCTGAAATCATCTTGTCGCGATAGGCCTGCAGGTCGAGGAAATCGATGATCTGTTCGACTTTTTCCCGGCTCTCCAACTCTTGACGTCGGACCGCAGGGGTGAACAAAAGTTCTGAAATCAGGTTCGTTGTCCGATGCCTGTGTCTTCCGACCAGTAAATTTTGCAGGACAGTTGCGTGTTCGAACAACTCGATATTCTGGAACGTCCGCGCCACCCCAAAGGCAGCCACGCCAGACGGTTTGACCTGAAGCAGATCGTGACCATCAAACCGGATCGACCCTGAAAACGGTTCGTAAAAGCGCGAGATCAGATTGAAGACCGTCGATTTGCCCGCGCCATTCGGCCCGACTATGGCAAAGACTTCGCCCTGCTGAACCTCGAAGGACAAGTTGTCCACGGCTGTCAGACCACCAAATTTCAGGGTAACGTTTTCAAATTCCAGCAAGTTCATCTCAGACGCTCCGTCTTGAGATAGGATTTCTGCCGTTTGAACATGTCCTTGCGATAGAAGGGAAACAGTTCGAACCAGGTGCGGATTTTCAGCCAACGGCCATAGATGCCCATGGGTTCGAAAAGGATGAAGCCGATCAGGATCATGCCAAAGATGCCGAACTCCAGCCCCGGAATGGCAACGGTGTTTCCGCCGATGATCGCGCCGACATATTCCTTTGAAATCGATAGAAACTGCGGCAAAAATCCGATAACAATCGCGCCCAGAAACGCGCCATGAATCGAGCCCAGCCCGCCTATGACGATCATCATCAGCAATTGGATCGAGATCAGGACGCTGAAGGTTTCATTGTTAAACGCACCAGCAAACAGCCCCATCAACGCGCCGGCCCAACCTGTAACCGCACAGGACAGGGCAAACGAAATCATCTTTGTTCGCGCGATATCGATACCCATTGCCTGCGCCGAAACCTCGGAGTCGCGCACGGCGATGAAGCTGCGTCCCAAAGGGGCACGCAGCAGGTTTACGTAACCCAACGTGACCAGAATGGTGACAGACAGAACCAGCCAGAAAAAAAGATCAGGCGTCCCCCAGCGGTCAACCGTAAGGCCAAAGACCTCGACCCCGCCGATATATTTACCCGCGACACCACCAGTGATCGGCTCGGACAGAACAATGATGTCATCCATCAGGATGGACAGCGCCATGGTAAAGATCGCCAGGTAGATACCATGAAGCCTCAGGGCAGGGACTGCGACGGTCACGCCCGCGATCCCGGTCAGAATTCCGGCCAGCGGAAAAGCGACCAGAAAAGGCGCGCCTGCCTCAATCAGGGCCACGTTGGCGTAACAGCCGAAGGCCAGAAAGGCCGCATGGCCCAGACTGACTTGCCCTGTATGTCCAGTCAGGATCATCAGACCCAGACCGGCAATGGTCCAGATCAGAACGTTTGTCAGTTCACCCAGATAGAAATCGTCCAGCACGAGAGGCGCAGCCGCGACGACAAACAGAAGAAGCAGATAAAGGCGCAACTGGAACCCGTCTTTCCACGGGCGGATATCCTGCATGTAGTCGGTTTTGAAAACGATACGCATGGCTCAGACTTTCTTGACCCGGACCTGACTGAACAGCCCGTTTGGTCGGAAGATCAGGACGGCAAGCAGCAAAGCGTATGGCGCGACCTGGCTATAACCTGCCGCAATGTACCGGCTGGCGAAGGGTTCGATAACACCGACAATCAGCCCTCCGGCCAATGCACCCGGCAAACTGCCGAACCCGCCGATAACGGCGGCGGCAAACGCCTTGATACCCAGCAATCCGGTTGTCGGATCCACAGCACCTTTTGCAGCAAAGAGAATTCCGGCAATTCCCGCAACACTTCCGGCCAGAGCCCAGACCCATCCCTGAACACGCCTGACGGGAATGCCCATGTAATATGCTGCCAGCTGGTTTTGCGAGGCGCCCTGCATCGCCAGCCCCATTTTGGTGCGGCTAAAGAAAACATAGAGTGCCCATGTCAGCAGCACCGTGACGACGATTATCGCGACATCTTCCATCCCCAGAACAAGACCGCCCATACGCACTTCTTTGCCCGCAAGCGGGTTTTGCAGCGTTTGCGGCTCGTGCCCCCAGATCAAACCGGCAATGAAACGGATCACAAAGCCCAAAGCAATGGTCAGTATGACAACGGAGGTCTGGCTTTCACCAAACAGGCGGCGAATGATCAGGCGATCCAGAAGATAACCGAGCGCGGCCATTATTCCCAATGATACCGGCAGAGCGAGCCAGAACGGCAACCCCATATATTCGGTATTTGTCAGGCCGATGGTCACAAATGCGCCCAGCATCATGAAATCGCCCTGCGCAAAGTTAACCGCTTCGGAAGCCTTGTAGATCAGAACAAAGCCAAGCGCGATCAGGCCGTAGACACACCCGTTCGCCAGCCCGCTAATCAGCAGCTGCGCGTTATCCACACTGTCCTCCCTCCACCGGTGTTCCAGCGTCTTGTTCCGCCCGCGTATATCCTCCGGTAACGCAGGTGAGTTCTACTATGGGGTGATAATCACCTTTCCGTCACTCTTTTTCAGCGCGTCAGCCAGATTCGGCACAAGATTTTCAAGCGTAAGGTGTTCGGAAACATCCGTTTTCCAGCGACCATCGGCAAAGCGGGCCTGAACTTCGGCCACAACCCGCACCTGGTCAGCGGGCGGCGTCGACATCATCCATTGCGTCAGCCAGAAACCTTCGATCCGTTTGCCCATGAAGATCAGCTGACCTGTCTGAGAAAGCGTTGGCGCTTGGGTCGAAAGTTTGCCGTAGCTGACCCAGCGCGCCCGGTTTGGCATGGTGCAGAACAGTTTCTCGGACAGTTGATCCGTCACCGCATCAAGGAAGACCCGAGGTTTCAGCGTGGCGCTTATCGCGGCAAACTTCTCGACGACTTCAGGATCGGACGTCACAAGCACTTCGGCTGCTCCAAGACTTTTCAGCATTTCGACTGTCTCGGCCCGGCGCACCAGCGCGATGGGTTTCAACCCCAGATCACGCCCGAGGCTGCACATCAGTTTTCCCAACTGGCTGGACGCAGCGGATATCACAAATGCATCGCCGTCTTCCCTTGCCATGTCCACCATCGCCATCGCGGTAAGCGGGTTGACGATTTGCGCGGCCCCGTCATCATCTGAAATATCCGGACGCAAGGGGATGCACATTTGCATCTGCGTCACTATGTATTCCGCCCAGGCACCGGATCCAGCGGCCACGAAAGCGACACGCAGCCCCTTCAGCGCCTCGGCACCTTTTCCGGTTGCAACGACGTCGCCACAGCCTTCGAATCCGGCCGCGGCACCTTTGACACGCGGCTGGCCATATTCACCCTTGATAAAGTGGAGGTCGGACGGATTGACCGACGACGCGCGCAGGCGGATCAATACCTGACCGGGGCCGGGATTGGGAACGGGCAGTTCCGCTGCTTCAAGCCAATCAGCCGCATCCTCGATGACTGGTCCGGTCGAAGTGTCCGAGTACCCGCCGTGTTTCAGGATAGCAGCTTTCATTGTTTTGGGCAGGTCAGTCATGGGATCATCCTCTAGATGGCGTGTTCAAAGCGCACACCTGTCTAAACAGGAAACTGCCGACTGGTGACATTGAGCGCGGATATCGTGTCGGAGCAGCCAATCAAATGCCGCACACTGGGTCAATTCAGAGAAACGATAACGTAAGGGCACGCCCGAAAAATAGGCGTGAGGGGTAGGGGCCGGGAACGGGCTACCGGCCCCTTCTTTGTTATTGCTGCGTCAACAGCGCGGTCAGTTCCTGAATCTTCAAGGCGATGGTTTCAGGCGACTCTTTAATGTCATCTACGATCTTGATCGCCTGTTCTTTCAGATCCGTGGCCAATGTGCTGTCCTGAATCGAGGTCATGATGCCTTCATAGTCGAAATTGGTGGGATCCAGCTTGCCTTCCTGAATCCAGGAGTTCAGCAATTCCTGTCCCTGACCCGCCAGCGCCGCCACCTGATCACCGGCTTGCTGTGCTGCCTCGGATGCTTGTTCCGCGACAGAAGAAGCCGCCTCGCTGGCTTGATCGGCAACCGACGACGCGGCTTCCTGAGCCTGTTCGGTCAAGGATGAAGCTGCCTCGCTGGCCTGTTCTGTTGCGTCTTCAAGCGCGTCAGTCGCAGCTTCCTGAGCGGTTGCCGCGGCATCAGCCACTGCATCGCCCGCCTCCTGCGTTGCGGATTGCACTTGTTCAGCCGGGGTTTGTTCGGACTGGTTGAGATAGTAGTAACCACCAACACCGACAGCGGCGATGATGAGGAGGATGAGAATACGCGACATGTGTGTCTCCTTTGGAAAATGTGTCGCCGGGATGCGTTAAATGTAGCGGATATACAAAGGGGAATTCCTGTGAATTCTCAGCAGAATAGAGGTTTGAGCCGGGCTACGCTGATTGCACCCGATTTCACGGCAAGAACACGCCGGGTGACCTAAGCCACTACAGTTTCTGACAACGGACCACTTGCAATTTTGCTGAGAACCCAGATCCGACCGGAAGACGTTTTCTAACGGCTTTCGATATTGGAATTGTGGCGGAGAGACAGGGATTCGAACCCTGGGTGGGCTTGCACCCACAACGGTTTTCGAGACCGCCCCGTTCGACCACTCCGGCACCTCTCCGCGGGGGTCTGTGAGGGGGGATTTAGTCAGGAACGAACGGGGGTGCAAGCAGAAAATTCCGGAAATCGTGAATGCCGGGATTTTCCGTTGCCTGCCAGCGTAAAACACCTACTCTGATTGCTATGACACAGTTTGCACACCGCATCGCCATTTGGTTTCTCGCCCCGTTTCTGGCACTTGTTCTGGTTCCCCTGGAGCTTTCCGCAGCGAACCGAGATCGGATCGAGGCCTTTCTGACCACAACCGGGTTTGACGTGGCTCTTGAAAGCATCGCCCTGAGCTCACGATCCGCGCCGCAGATGTTGGGTGTTGACCCAGAGGGGTTCGGCTCGGACTGGACCCGTTTGACGGACGAGGTTTTTGAAGTCGATGCAATGCACGACACCGCTGTTTCCATTCTGGAGCAGACTCTAAGCGACGAGGCCCTGGCACACGCTGTCGAGTTTTACGCGTCTGATCTGGGGCAACGTCTGGTCGAGGCCGAGAATGCCTCACACATGCAAGAAGACGATGACGTCAAGCAATTGGCAGGTCAAAGGATTATCTCTGACCTGATCAAGAGCGGATCGAAACGGGTCGAAAGTTTTAAACGCATGAACAACGCGATTGATTCCACAGGCACGGCACTGCGTGCCTTGCAGGAAATTCAGGTGCGTTTCCTTCTGGCGGCCAGCGCATCGGGGGTCATCGAGCTGCAGTTGGGCGGGGATGAACTGCGCGAATTGATGAAGCAAAATGAACCGGCAATGCGCCAGTCGCTGCAACTGTCTAATCTGGCCGGTGCGGCTTACACCTATCAAGGTTTTTCCGACGCTGATGTGGATACATATGTTGACGCGCTGGAACATCCGCTGATGCAGGAAGTCTACGAGCTGTTGAACGCCATCCAATATGAGATCATGGCCATGAGGTTCGAGGTTCTTGCCGCACGGATGGCCGAATTGCACCCGGCACAGGACATTTGATGCAGCGCGTAGTTCTGGCATTTGTGGTCGCTCTGAGTTGGGCACTGCCGCTGTATGCCGATGGAAAAGTCGACCGACTGGCAAAAGCCATGCGTCTGACGCAGGTGATGGAAATCCTTGTTCACGAGGGGCAGGGCCATCGCGAGACTCTTGATGATACCTTTTTGGACAACAAGGGCGGCGCTTATTTCGAGGCGCAGGTCAATCGTATCTACGATCCCCTTTGGATGCGGAAACATTTGACGGACGCCTTCGTGGCGGGCATGTCCGATGTTCAGCTTGATCAGGCCATCTTGTTTTTTGAAAGCGATCTTGGCCAGACCATCGTAACGCTGGAAAATTCGGCCCGGCGCGCCATGTCGGATCAGGCAATCGAAGACATGGCCCGAGAAGCCTATAAATCCGCAGAACGCAGCACCGCTCAGTTCGCTTTGGTCAAGGAATATATCGAGGCAAATAACCTGATTGAAAAGAATGTTCAGGGGGCATTGACGTCAGACTACAGCTTCTTTCGGGGTCTTGATGTTGATGCGCGGACCGACGATCAGGAACTGCTGGCCGAGCTTTTGTTGCAGAAGGACAGTCGGAGCGAGGACACCGAAGAGTGGCTTTTCTCGTTTCTTCTTATGGCCTACCGCCCGTTGGACGAGGCTCAGATGCGCGAAAATATCGCGTTTTCAAGAACCGAAACGGGACGGGCCCTGAATGACGCCGTGTTTGACGGCTTTGACCGCATGTTCAATGATATTTCCTATCGCCTGGGGCAGGCGGTTGCACAGGCGCTGAGGGCGTCCGATCTTTAACGCCGCTTTGGTGTTGACTTTTGCCTGCATTCTATGGATAAGCGCGCATCCCGGCCGGTTTTCCGCGCCGGGTATCATTATTATATGGCCTGCATGACATTGTCAGGGGTCATTCACACAGCCCGAAAAGGGCGCGCTGTTCGAGGTGGCTTTCAAGTTTCTTGGGGCCAAAACACCCGCAAAGGGGACCACAGAACGCGGGTTAGAAAAGGAAAGACGCATGTTTGCGGTCCTCAAGACTGGCGGCAAGCAGTACAAGGTTCAGGCGGGCGATATCCTCCGCGTTGAAAAGCTGGCTGCCGACGCAGGTGAAAAAGTTCAATTCAACGATGTTCTGATGCTGGGCGGTGACGCTCCGGTTGTTGGCGCACCATTCGTTGCAGGCGCAGGCGTTCAGGCCGAAGTGATCGAACAGATCAAAGGTGACAAGGTCATCAAGTTCGTCAAGCGCCGTCGTAAGCACAGCTCGAAGCGTACCGTTGGCCACCGTCAGAAACTGACACTGGTCAAAATCACCGACATTCTGGCGTCGGGCGCTGACAAATCGGGCATCAAAGCCGCAACCGGTTCAGCTCCGGCTGGCGAAGCGGCACCTGCTGCAAAGCCTGCCAAGAAAGCAATAGCCAAGGCTGAAGCACCCGCTGCTGCCGCTGCTGACGATCTGACCCAACTGAACGGTGTCGGCCCTGCCGCCGCCAAGAAGCTGGTTGAGGCCGGTATCGCGAGCTTTGCCGCTCTGGCCGCCTTGTCGGATGAGCAGATTGCTGCTATCGAAACGGTCAAAGTGAAACCCGAATGGGTTGAGCAAGCCAAAGAATTGGCTAAAGGCTAAGGAGAGAGAGAATGGCACATAAAAAAGCTGGCGGTTCCTCCCGTAACGGTCGCGACTCAGCTGGTCGTCGCCTTGGCGTAAAACTGTATGGTGGCCAGGCCGCTATCGCAGGCAACATCATCGTGCGTCAGCGCGGCACCAAGTTCTGGCCGGGCGAAGGCGTAGGCATTGGCAAAGATCACACCATCTTTGCAACTGTCGATGGCGCCGTGAAGTTCCACAAGGGACTTAAAAACCGCACCTTTATTTCGGTCCTGCCAGTGGCGGAGGCCGCAGAGTAAGCCGAGACCCAGAAGGTTTAAGAAAATTCATGGGGGACCGGCACAAAGTGCCGGTCCCCTTTCTCGTTTTAACGCAGTCGTGATCGAAAGAACCAATGACAGTCGCAACCACCAGTTTCCTGATATTTGCCGCCTCTCAGGTCGGCACGCCAGGGCCGGCCAACATGGTCCTGCTGGGAACAGGTGCGCGCTATGGGTTTCGCGCCGCATTGCCTTTTGTGGCCGGTGTCGTGCTTGGCAAGCAGCTGATTATCTGGCCCGTAGGCTTTGGCCTGCTGCAACTGGCGGAACAGGTTCCGACAGTCTTCGCGGCGCTGAAATATGCTTCGGCTGCATATATTTGCTGGCTGGCGTGGAAGATCGCGAATTTGCGATTGTCGCGCGAAAATGCGGTCGGTGATGTTCCGGGATTCTGGGCGGGGTTGATCGTGCATCCGCTGAACCCAAAAGCCTGGGCCATGATTGTTGCGGGTTTTACCGGCTTTGTCGCGGCGGGGACGTCCAGCTTTGATGCAACGCTCACGATCGCTCTTAGTTTGTTGATCTGCCAGATCGTTTTGCACCCGATTTGGACTTTTGCCGGGGATAGAATCGCGCATGCGGTTGAAGGTCGCCCGGCGGAAAAATATCTGATGTGGACGTTGGCGGGTCTTACGGTCGCGTCCGTACTATTCGTGTTGTTCGGAGGAGGAACACACCAATGAAGCTTGAGACAATAATTAATCAGCCGGTCATTGAAACCGAGCGGTTCGATCTGCGCCCCCTGCGCCGGTCGGACATGGGCCTTATCGAGCATTATGCAGGTGATGAGCGCGTGGCGCGGATGACCACCAGTATTGCACATCCACTGGCCCCCGGATCGATCGAAGCCTTTGTAACCCGTTCGATGGCCGACAACCGGGATGAAGACGTCTGGGTCATGGATGCCACCAAGGACGGAGGTCCGGAACTGATCGGTGTGATTTCGCTGAAACGACTTGACCGGAATCAGTCCGAAGTCGGCTATTGGGTCGCGCCGATCTATTGGAACACGGGCATTGCCTCGATGGCTGTCGAAGCACTTGTTAACGCCAACCCGCTGGAGAACGCGACGATGTTCGCCAGTGTGTTTCAGGATAATCCGGCCTCGGCCCGGGTCCTGACCCATTGTGGGTTCCAGTATCTGGGCGATGCGGAAAGCTATTCGGTGGCACGCGATGCGAATGTGCCCACCTGGACATACAGTAAAAAACTCTGACTTGTGGCCGATGGGGCCTTTGCAGTAGGGGACACACATGAAATTTCTCGATCTCGCAAAGGTCTACATCCGGTCCGGGGCCGGCGGTAGCGGCTGCGTCAGCTTCAGACGCGAAAAGTTTATAGAATACGGCGGCCCCGATGGCGGGGACGGCGGCAAAGGCGGGTCTGTCTGGGCCGAAGTTGTGGATGGGCTGAACACCCTGATCGACTTCCGCTATCAGCAGCACTTCTTCGCCAAAAACGGGCAACCGGGCCGGGGGCAGCAACGCACCGGCAAGGATGGGGACGATATCGTTCTGCGTGTGCCGGTTGGCACTGAAATCCTGGACGAAGACGAAGAAACCGTCATCTGCGACCTGACCGAAGTCGGGCAACGTGTTCTGCTGGCCAAGGGCGGCAATGGCGGGTTTGGCAACCTGCATTTCAAATCTGCCACAAATCAGGCCCCGCGCCGCGCCAATTCGGGGCAGGCGGGGATTGACCGCACAATCTGGCTGCGGCTCAAGCTGATCGCCGATGTGGGTCTTTTGGGTATGCCGAATGCAGGCAAGTCGACCTTTCTGGCGGCCACGTCGAATGCGCGGCCCAAGATTGCCGACTATCCGTTTACCACGCTGCACCCCAATCTTGGCGTTGTCGGCGTGGACAACGTCGAATTTGTTGTGGCCGATATCCCGGGCCTGATCGAAGGTGCTCATGAAGGCCGTGGCGTTGGTGACCGTTTTCTGGGTCACGTGGAACGCTGTGCCGTGTTGTTGCATCTGGTCGACGGCACCTCTGCGACGGTCGCCGATGATTACCGCACGATCATTCACGAGTTGGAAGCCTATGGCGGCGAGCTGGCTGAAAAGCCCAGGATCACTGTTCTGAACAAGATTGACGCGCTGGATGACGAAGAACGTGCCCTTGCCGTCGCAGAGCTTGAGGAGGCCGTGGGCGGCCCCGTCATGACGATGTCCGGTGTGGCGCATCTGGGTGTAACCGAAGTTCTGCGGGCGCTGCGCAGCCAGATTGACGACAACCGTGTGCGTCAGAAACCCGCTGAGGAGGCACAGCCTTGGCTACCCTGACCTCGGCACGCCGTCTGGTGGTAAAAATCGGGTCGGCTTTGCTGGTTGATCGCGATACTGGCCTGCTGCGGTCTGACTGGCTGCTGTCGTTGGCGCAAGATGTTTCCTGGCTCAAGGGGCAGGGGAAAGATGTGATCCTTGTTTCATCCGGTTCGATTGCACTTGGCCGCGGAGTATTGGGCCTGCCGATGGCGGCACTGCCTTTGGAACAGTCGCAGGCTGCTGCTGCGGTTGGGCAAATCCGGCTTGCACGCGCCTACGAAGAGGCGTTGGCACCCCATGGGATCACTACAGCGCAGGTTCTGGTGACGCTTGAAGACAGCGAAGATCGCCGCAGGTATCTGAACTCACGCGCGACCTTGGAAACTCTGCTGGGGTTAGGCGTCGTACCGATCGTCAATGAAAACGACACGGTTGCAACGGACGAAATCCGTTATGGCGACAATGACCGCCTGGCCGCGCAAATCGCCGTGACAGTAGGGGCCGACCAACTGATTCTGCTGTCGGATGTGGATGGTTTCTATTCCGGTAATCCAAAAGAAGATTCCTCCGCGACGCGCTTCGAGACAATCGACAGGATCACACCCGAGATTGAAGCCATGGCTGGTGATGCGGGATCGGGCCTATCCAAAGGTGGGATGAAGACAAAGCTGTTGGCGGCCAAGATGGCAACCGCTGGTGGTTGCGCCATGGCAATTACTGAAGGGTCGGTTCTTAACCCTTTGAAAATGCTCGAAAACGGTGCCAATTCCACATGGTTTACTGCGACATTGGATCCACATGCAGCCCGCAAACGCTGGATTTCGGCAATGAAACCTCGGGGTGAGATCACAGTGGACGAGGGGGCGGCCAAGGCACTGGCCAATGGCAAAAGCCTGCTACCTGCCGGGATTGTGGAAGTGACCGGAGATTTCGGTCGTGGCGATCCTGTCGCCATCCTTGATCTGGAGTCCCGTCGTCTGGCTCAGGGGATCAGCCGGTATACGGCGCAGGAAGCCGATGCGATCAAGGGGCGTAAGTCTTCTGAGATTGAAGCGACGCTGGGCTATCCAGGCCGCGCAGCCCTCATCCACCGGGACGACCTGGCCCTTTAACTTTCAATAAGATGATCTGAAAGGCACGCGATATGAAAGACTTCGACAGCATTCCTGCTCTGATGGAAGATCTTGGGAAACGTGCCAAAGCCGCTTCGCGTGAACTGGCTTTCGCAACAGCTGAACGAAAGCACGCAGCGCTGATTGCAGCCGCAGATGCGGTTTGGGCCAATCGGGCACGGATCATCGCAGCCAATCAAAAAGATCTGGAATTCGGCCGAGACAAGGGTCTGAGCCCCGCAATGATGGATCGCCTGATGCTTGATGAGGCGCGTATTCAGGGCATGGTCGACGGGCTGAGAACCGTCGCAGATCAGGCCGACCCGGTGGGTGAGGTTTTGTCAGAATGGAATATGCCCACGGGCCTTAACATCCAACGCGTCCGGACACCGTTAGGGGTTATTGGCGTGATCTACGAAAGCCGACCCAACGTGACTGCGGATGCCGGGGCGCTGTGTCTGAAATCGGGCAATGCGGTAATCCTGCGCGGCGGATCCGAGAGCTTTCATTCCTCAGCCGCGATCCATGCCTGTCTGGTCGAAGGGCTGAAGGCCGCGAACCTGCCCGAAGACGCCATCCAACTGGTGCCCACACGCGACCGCGCTGCAGTGCAGGAGTTGCTGACGCTGACCGACTATGTCGACGTCATCGTTCCACGCGGTGGCAAGGGACTGGTGGGCCTTGTACAACGAGAGGCCCGTGTGCCGGTCTTTGCTCATCTCGAAGGCATCGTGCACATTTACGTCGACAAGGCTGCTGATCCGCAGAAAACGCTGGAAGTGGTACTGAATGCCAAGACCCGCCGCACTGGTATTTGCGGAGCCGCTGAATGCTTGCTGGTTCATCAGGATATCGCCGACACACTGGGGCGTGACGTCGTTGCGGCACTGGTCCAGTCAGGTGTCGAGGTTCACGCCGATGGTGTTCTCGCTGGAGAGAGTACAGTTGCTGCTACGGCGGATGACTGGGGAAAAGAGTTCCTCGACAACGTGATCGCTGCGAAGCCCGTTGCCGATATCGACGCTGCGATTGCTCATATTCAGCAATACGGCTCAAACCACACTGATTGCATCATGACCGAGGATGACGCAGCAGCAGCCCGTTTCTTTGAGCGTCTCGACAGCGCAATCCTGATGCATAATGCCTCGACCCAGTTTGCGGATGGCGGTGAATTTGGCATGGGGGCAGAAATCGGAATCGCGACGGGCAAGATGCACGCGCGCGGGCCGGTCGGGGCGGCGCAATTGACCAGTTTCAAATATCTCGTACGCGGGAACGGAACGATCCGGGCTTAAAACCGAAGTGACACGCGGGTTGCCGAGGTTTCAACGGCAATCCGCCGACCCATCGCAGCCGCCGTTTCAGGCAGCAACGCGAATTGAACGTGCGCGGGCGTGATTTTGGTGGGAAAACGACCTGTCACGACGTTCTTCCAAAGATCACCATCGACATTCAACCTGTCTGCAACCCCGGTCACGATCCACTTGTTGCCCTGATTAACGATCTCGACCGCGCCGCCAAGCGGCATGGCGCTTTCACAGCACATAAGCGCCAGAAAGGCCAGTTTGACCTGATTACGGGGCACTGGCCCGGTCAGGTTCCAATTGACCCGTATCCGCCCCGCACGCTCGATATCTTTCAGCAGTTCGGTTACTTCGGCCCGACCAAGCGGGTGATCACTGCTCGAGCCAAAGGCAACACGGAAAAAGCGAATACGTGCCCCGGCACTTCCGACGCTGCCCGAGATCAGCTCCATCTCGGGCCCCTGTACGGAGCCCACCATATCCAACAGCTCAAGCCCGTTGGTGATCGCCCCGATCGGGCTGATCAGATCATGGCAAATCCGCGAACCGATCAATTCGGCCAGGTTGACGTTGCTCTCGCCCATGCGTACCTCCGACTGTATCTGCCGCACGTCCCGGAGGCCCCTATGACAGACATGAATGCTATACTTGCACCGGGCATGTTCGTCCGCCACCCGGATTTTCCCGAATGGGGCGTCGGACAGGTTCAGTCCAACATTGCAGGCAAGATCACCGTGAACTTTCGCGAGCAGGGGAAAGTGGTGATCGACGGTACGCGCATCGCCCTGATGCCGGTCTTTGATCCGTGAAAGTGGTTTAGGAAATGTTAACAGCGCTGACCGAAGCGGGGCTTGTTGCCTTTGGCCGAATAACTGCGGTATCAGCAGCCAATAGAACACGGATCACCCCATATGCCGGATACTGGCCCTTCTTTCACCGTAAAACTGGCCGAGACCGAAGCCGACCTGCAAGCAGCTCAACGCCTGCGCTATGACGTCTTCGTGCGTGAGTTGGGGGGCGGCGGAGAGATGGTTGATCACGATGCTGGCCTCGAGAAAGACCGTTTCGACCCGTATTTCGATCATATGTTGGCGTATGATGATCACACCGGCGAAATTATTGGCGTCTACAGGATGTTACCGGGCGAACGTGCTGCGGAACTGGGGCAATTCTATTCCGAAGATGAATATGATCTGACCGTTCTCAAGAACAGTGGGCGCAAACTGTTGGAGTTGGGACGGTCGTGCCTGCATCCCGACTACCGTGGGGGTACGGCAATGTACCACCTGTGGAACGGTTTGGCCGCTTATGTAGCGGAACGTGAAATTGAAGTCTTGTTCGGCGTTGCGAGTTTTCACGGAACAAACGTGGCCACATTGGCGCAACCCTTGTCGATGCTTCACCACAACCATCTGGCTCCGCCAGAGTTGCGCGTACGGGCGCAGCCCGATGTTTTTCAGTCGATGGACCTTGTGAAACCAGAGGCTTTGGACCGCCGCGCCGCCATGGTTCAGGTGCCAGCATTGATCAAAGCCTACCTGCGCTTGGGTGGTTTCGTGGGCGAGGGTGCCTTTATCGACCACACCTTCAACACAACGGATGTTTGCCTGATCCTCGACACGACGCGCATGAATGAACGGCAGCGTCGAATTTATGGCGGGGCGTGACGCTGTGAACGACCCGCTCTGGAATAGTGAAGACGCGCCCGACCCGATCGAGCTGGGCTTTATTGGATGGGTTCTGGCCATTCTGCGTGGAGTACCGCTAGCGGCCCTTGTCTTTGGTGGCCTGATCATCCTTCTGACTGTTCGCTTGATAGAGTATCCGTTTTTCGGCGTCCGGCGACCTGTCACGCCGTTCATCACGCAGTTTGTCTGCCGCAACGCGTTTCGAATTCTTGGCATCGGGTTTCGCACATCAGGCGCGCTGATGAAAGAGAGGGGGGCAGTGGTGGCAAACCACACATCCTGGCTGGATATTTTTGCTCTGAACGCGCGCAAGAGGGTCTATTTTGTTTCCAAGGCAGAAGTCGCCAAATGGCCCGGTATCGGCTGGCTGGCCCGTGCGACCGGAACCCTGTTCATCGAACGGGATCGCAAGAAAGCCAAGGAACAAACCAAACTTTTTGAAACCCGCCTGAAGGTGGGTCACAAACTGTTGTTCTTCCCCGAAGGCACCTCAACAGATGGACTTCGAATTTTACCTTTTAAAACAACGCTTTTCGCTGCGTTCTTCGCGGATGAATTGCGTGATTTCATGTATATCCAACCCGTTTCCGTGGTGTTTCACGCGCCCAAAGGCCAGCCAAAACGCTTTTATGGCTGGTGGGGGGATATGGAGTTCGGGCCGCATTTGCTGAAGACCCTTGGCGCACGTCGGCAAGGAACTGTTGAACTAATCTATCATGCGCCAGCGCGGGTCAGCGACTTTGAAAACCGCAAGGCTCTGGCCGCCCATTGTGAAGACGCTGTCAGGCATGCGCACGCATTGGCGCAGCTTGAAAAATAAGGGCGATTGGGCCTTGCGTAGCGCGCAAACCTGCCTTATACGCGCGCCATTCAAACCCGCAGGCGGGGTTTGGCCTTTTTGAGGGAGACATCCTCATCAAGACCGCCGGTTGGAGCGTTCGCTTCTTTCACCCCCGCCCAGGCGTAAACCGGAAAAGGAAAACATAGCATGGCTCTTCCCGAGTTCACCATGCGTCAGCTGCTGGAAGCTGGCGTTCACTTTGGTCACCAGACACAGCGTTGGAACCCCCGCATGGGCCCGTTCATCTACGGCTCGCGCAATGGTATCCACATCATGGACCTG
This sequence comes from Ruegeria sp. YKSF131, assembly GCF_059612645.1. Taxonomy (NCBI): domain Bacteria; kingdom Pseudomonadati; phylum Pseudomonadota; class Alphaproteobacteria; order Rhodobacterales; family Roseobacteraceae; genus Ruegeria; species Ruegeria sp. YKSF131. Next base: position 51,830 of record NZ_JBXWQZ010000026.1, read on the forward strand.
ACCCAGACCGTTCCGATGCTGGATCAGGCTTTGCAGGCTGTTCGTGACACCGTCGCAAAGGGTGGCCGCATTCTGTTTGTTGGTACCAAGCGTCAGGCCGCTGGCCCGATCGCTGAAGCGGCTGAAAAGTCGGCTCAGTACTACATGAACCACCGTTGGCTGGGCGGCACGCTGACCAACTGGAAAACCGTTTCCCAGTCGATCAACCGTCTGAACCAGATCGACGAAGCCATGGAATCGGGCGCAGAAGGCCTGACCAAGAAAGAGCGTCTGGGCATGGAACGTGACCAGGGCAAACTTCAGGCGTCGCTAGGTGGTATCCGCGAAATGGGCGGCGTTCCGGACCTGCTGTTCGTCATCGACGTCAAGAAAGAAGCATTGGCCATCGCAGAAGCCAACAAACTGGGTATTCCGGTTGTGGCTGTTGTCGACACCAACTGCTCGCCCGATGGCGTTGACTACATCATCCCCGGCAACGACGACGCAGCACGCGCAATCGCTCTGTACTGCGATCTGGTCGCACGCGCCGCTCTGGACGGCATGACCGCACAGATGGGCGCAGCAGGCGTAGACCTAGGCGCATTCGAAGAAGCTCCGGTTGAAGAAGCTCTTGCGCAAGAAGCCGCAGAAGCCCCTGCCGAAGCGTAAGCTGCCCGTCACGTAAATGACATATGGGGCAGGGTATGACCTGCCCCAATTCCGTTTGAATTGAGGAGAGCCAAAAGATGGCAATCACAGCAGCAATGGTTAAAGAACTGCGCGACTCGACCGGCGCAGGCATGATGGACGCAAAAAAAGCGCTGACCGAAACCGGCGGCAACATGGACGACGCCGTTGACTGGCTGCGTACCAAAGGCCTGGCCAAAGCAGCCAAAAAATCTGGTCGTACCGCGGCAGAGGGTTTGGTTGCTGTTCACGTCAGCGGTGGCAACGGCGTTGCTGTCGAAGTGAATTCGGAAACCGACTTCGTTGCGAAAAACGCTGAGTTTCAGGAAATGGTCGGCAAGATCGCAAACGCGGCTGAAGGCGTGGACGGTATTGACACGCTGATGGCGGCTGATCTGGGCGGCAAAAGCGTTGCCGATACCCTGACCGACAAGATCGCCACCATTGGCGAAAACATGTCGGTGCGCCGAATGGCCAAACTGTCTGGCGACACTGTTGTGTCTTATGTGCACAACGCTGCGACCAACGGCATGGGCAAAATCGGTGTGCTGGTTGCACTGTCGGGTGGTGATGAGGCTATCGGCAAGCAGGTTGCGATGCACATCGCCGCTGTGAACCCGGCTGCCCTATCTGAGGCCGACATGGACCCGGCAATTGTCGAGAAGGAGAAGCAGGTTCAGATGGACATCGCCCGCGAATCCGGCAAGCCGGAGCAGGTGATCGAGAAGATGATCGAAGGCCGCATGAAGAAATTCGTCGCCGAATCGACATTGCTGAGCCAGCAATTCGTTGTGAACCCTGATCTGACCGTTGAAGCCGCTGCAAAAGAAGCAGGCGCAACCATCACCGGCTTCGTTCGCTTGGAGGTTGGCGAAGGCATCGTTGTGGAAAAAGAAGACTTCGCTGCCGAAGTCGCAAAAGCCGCTCAGGGCTAAAGAACGGCTCCGACTGGGGCCTTGCTGAACAAAATGAAAGGGTTACGCATTGCGTAGCCCTTTTTTGTTAGTGGCACATCATAGAATTCGCAAAGAAGTGAAGGATTGGAGGGCCCCGCATGATGGGGATGGTCGAGGCCCCCCAAAATTCCGACACAGGTACGCGGACGAATAGGCGCCCCCTTGTCAGAGTGATTGGAGAGCTTTGAAATCGCAAAGATCCAATCGAATGTTCCCTGGCTAAAGCCACCACTCACGGAACACTCTCACTTTGCAACTTTTAGGTTAGATTTGAAAAGTAGTGATTTCCTTACCTAGGGTAAACTGACGCTGGATGGCATCACAAAAACACTCCTAAACTTCCATAATGAACATCTGATTATGCAAAGATGCCTTTAAAACAGCCTGAGCCGTCGTTTCAACCGACAACGCCTCACGGGCGAGTCGAAGATGCTTTTCGACAGTTGCCGCTGTCAGGCCCATCAGCAGGGCTATGTCCTGCGTGGTTTTGCCGTCACCGACCCATTGCAAAGCCTCGCGCTGACGCTTTGTCAGGGCACGGTTCGGAGGGTTGAAAGGCAACGTCAGGATCTTCAGATGCGCAACGTTGTTCATCAAAAGAATGTCTTCGCCGTGCTCCTGCCAGATTGCGTCAATGTCTTCCTGGCTCATCCCTTCCTTGGCGGACAAGGAAATCGCCCCTTTGGAGCGCACCGAGACTGAGTTGAAGCTGATGGTGTAACCAGAAACAACACCCATGGACTTGTTGAACTCGAAAACCTCGCGCTCTTTATCGGTCATCGACCCGCGAGAGTGCATGTCCAGCAACATTCTCCAGCTGGCGGCGCCTTCATTGTCCAGCGCCCATTTCAACATGGGGGCGTGAAAATACAAACCGTCCTTGATGAAACCGTCCACATAGGCGCGGTTATGATTGGTCAGGATGACAAAATCCTCTGGATCGCCCAATGAGGTTGCCGTCCTGTATTGCGTATGGCCGTAGATTAAACGATCAAGCCCGTATTCCGCCATTTGTCGGCAATGCGCATCCCACAGGTCTTCCAGGGTTTTGGCATAGCTGACAAATCGCAGATATTCCCTGAGGGTCATGCCGTATCACCTGCTTTCAGATGGGCGGCCAGTGCGTCCAGTGCAAGAACATAACCTTGGGCGCCAAATCCACAGATCTGCCCCAGAACGACAGGCGCGATATAGGACTTGTGACGGAATGCTTCCCTTGCATGGATGTTGGATAGGTGAACTTCGACAACCGGCAGTTCAACTGACGCGATGGCATCCATCAGCGCAACCGACGTGTGTGTGAACGCCCCCGCATTGATCACAAGGCCATCCTGCACACCGCGTGCGCCGTGGATCGCATCAATTAACACACCCTCATGGTTGGATTGCAGATGCGAGACTTCTAGGCCAATGGACGCGCCATGTCGCTGGCACTCGTCCTCGATCATCTTCAGAGTGGTGCTGCCGTAAACCTCGGGCTGCCGTGTGCCAAGCAGGTTGAGGTTTGGGCCATTCAATACCAAAACGTTGTGCATGTCTTCACGATCCCCATTAATGGTACATAGACGCCTTGAGGTTGGGTTGTCTACCTGCCTTTGCCGGATCGAGTACAGTCGAAAAACCGGTGTGGGAATCGGGCCGCCATTTTGTTCCCGGCCTCAATTTTCCTCCATGGTGACAACGATTTTTCCCAGAACGGATCGTTGCGACAATTGTTCAAGCGCCTCGTGCGCGCGGGCAAGCGGGAACCGGGCGCTAATCCGCGGTTTGATTTTCCCGGCTGTGTTCAGATCGAACAGGTTCTTGACGTTGTCAGCATGGCCGATCGGGTCGCGGAATACTGACGCGCCCCAAAACACACCAACGATCTGACATCCTTTCAAAAGGGCCAGATTCAAGGGAATCCGCGGAATGCCCGCTGGGAAACCGACGACAAGGTAACGACCGTTCCAAGCCATGCTGCGCAGGGACGGTTCGGCCAGCGCACCCCCAACGGCGTCGTAGACGACGTCAACGCCGTCAGAACCTGCGAGTTTCTTAACTTCGGTTGAGAAGGCTCTTTGTGCATCCCTGTCCATGTCGCGCGGGTAAATCACCACGTCATCGGCACCAATCTGGCTACAGAATTCGGCCTTTTCAGGTGATGAAACGGCTGCGATCACCCTGGCACCCATGGCTTTGCCCAGTTCAATGGCGGCTGACCCCACACCTCCGGCGGCACCCAGTACCAACAGGGTTTCACCGGGTTGAATCTCCGCCCGATCCTTCAACGCGTGGTAGGACGTGCCGTAGGTGAAAATGAAACAGGCGGCATCTTCATAGGGCATCGCATCAGGAATTCGGATTGCAGTGTCCGCCTTGAGTGTGACATGGGTCGAAAACCCACCATGCCCGGTTAGGGCCAAAACACGGTCGCCTGGCTTAAATCCATTGACGCCTTCGCCCACAGCCAGAACTTCACCCGCAATTTCACCGCCCGGAGCAAAGGGCCGTGGCGGCTTCATCTGGTACAGATCGCGGATAATCAACGTGTCCGGAAAATTCACGCCCGCTGCTTTCACACCGATCAAAAGCTGACCTTTGCCCGGTTTCGGGTCGGGTAGGGTCGTAAGCTCCAGGGTTTCGGGACCACCCGGTGCGACGCTGAGTAATGCTTGCATACCGCCTCTGATCTGCCTGTACTTTGTGTCGAGGAAGTTTTGGTGCAGCATGGTTTTTTGTCAACGCTACGGTCCAACGCCTGCCGCAACGGCAAGAGGAACGCAATATGTATCACGATGAACTGGTGCCAAAGAAACTGAGGAGCACAAAATGACCCCCGACACCCTCTTTTCGCTTCACGGCAAAACCGCTTTGGTAACAGGTGGAGCGACAGGTATTGGCCGCATGGCAGCCGAGGCGCTGGTACGGGCCGGCGCGCGCGTGCTCATTGCCTCAAGAAAAGGAGACGCCTGTGCCACGGTCGCCGCAGAACTGAACGCGCTGGACGCGCCGGGCAGCGCCGAAGGCTTTGCCGGTGACATTGGCAGCGCAGCCGGTATATGCAAGCTGGTCTCTGACATTCACGCGCGTACGGACAAACTGGACATCCTGATGAACAACTCGGGGGTGTCCTGGGGTGCCCCTTTGGGGCAGTTTCCCTACGATGCATGGGAAAAGGTCATGTCTGTCAACGTGACAGGGATATTCGAACTAACCCAGCGGCTTTTGCCAATGCTAATGAAATCAGGCACCGCCGAAGACCCGGCGCGCATTGTCAATGTGGGGTCAGTCATGGGTGAAGTCCCTATGGGCGATGGGGCCTACAGCTATTCGGCCTCAAAGGCTGCGGTTTTGCATCTGACCAGGGTCTTGGCCAAGGAACTTTCACCGTACCACATCACGGTGAACGCACTCGCTCCGGGACCGTTTGTGTCGCGCATGACGGCCTTTGCGACAGCCGATGAGGATACCAGAGAACGGGTTGGCAAGTCTGTACCTCTGGGTCGCGTCGGACGGGACGAGGATATCGCAGGCTGTATGTTGTTCCTGTGCGGTCGCGGCGGCAGCTATGTGACAGGCGCAGTGATCCCGGTTTCGGGTGGGATCAACGTTGTGACCGCCGGAAACATCTTTGCCGAGGCCCTGTGACGGGAAGACAGCCAATGAAAACCGAAACTAATCTGGATCTGGCAGCCGTAGATACGTATCTGAAAGCGCATCTTTCCGGCTACAACGGGCCATTGGAGGCCAGGAAATTTGACGTGGGGCAATCCAACCCGACGTTTGAGTTACGCACGCCAGAGAAAACCTATGTGCTGCGCCGAAAACCCGCCGGAAAATTGCTGAAATCGGCACATGCCGTTGATCGCGAATTTCGGGTTCAAAGCGCCCTTGCCGGAAGCGAGGTTCCGGTGCCCAAGATGTATCTGCTGTGTGAAGATGACAGCGTCATCGGCTCGGCCTTTTATGTGATGGAGCGTTTGCAGGGCAGGGTGTTTCCCGACCCAACCCTGCCCAAAGAAAGCAACGAAACTCGCGCCGCCATCATTGACGAGATGAACAGGGTTCTTGCCCAGCTGCATATGGTGGATATCGATGCCGTTGGCCTGTCTGACTATGGGCCGGTTGGCAACTATTACGAGCGTCAGATCGCTCGCTGGACCAAGCAATACCGAGCGTCCGAGACCTCGGCCATTGCGGATATGGATGCGCTGGCTTCAGCGCTAGAGACCTCGGTACCGGCCGATGACGGGCAGTGCACGCTGGTGCATGGGGATTACCGCATCGACAACCTGATGTTTGCGCCGAACCGGGCGGAATGTATCGGAGTGCTGGATTGGGAACTGTCGACGATCGGTCACCCTTATGCGGATCTGGCCGCAGTAATCATGCAATGGCAGTTGCCGCCGGGAAAACAGGGCCGGGGGCTGGCGGGTGTGGATCGAAAGAGCCTGGGCCTGCCCAGCGATGAGGCATTCATTGCCCAATACTGCAAACGTCGAGGCCTGGATGGCATAGACAATTTCGGCTTTTATCTGGGCTTCAATTTCTTTCGTATGGCGGGCATTCTACAGGGTGTCTACAAACGCGCGCTGGATGGGAATGCGTCAGACCCCGACCGCGCAAAGGCTTTTGGCGCATATGTTCCTATATTCGCCCAGCACGGCCTGAAAGCTCTTGAGTCCACATTAGAGTGACGACCTATCAAGCTGTTTTTATGTCACTATCTTGCCTTGAAAGCTCAACTTCAAGGTTTGGCAGACTGTTCTTTCCAAAAAACAATTCGGCCCCGGTGAACATGCTGGGAACCCCAAACACGCCACGCCGAACCGACGATTTAGTTTTCTCTTTCAGTTTCAGTTTAACGTCGGGACTTGTCATGGCTTCGCGAATTTTGCGGACGGGCAAGTCGTTTTCGTTCAGAATATCCGTTAGGACACCGATCTCGTCCGCCTTCTGACCATGTACCCAAATAGCATCAAAAATCGCGTTTATATATTTGACTTCCCAAGGTTTTCCATTAGCAAAACACGCGCCTCGCATGGCAAGTTTGGTATTGATCGGAAAATGCGGGCTCATATGAAAGCTCAGCCCACGACGGCGGGCAAACCTATGCAGATCATGCGTCAAATAGGCCGTTTTCTGGCGGTTTTCGGAATATGCCTGAAACGGGCTTTGGTTATGCGTCGCTTTGAACACCGCAGGCAACAGGACAGGAACATAAGTAATGCTTACGTCATAGCGCTCGGCAAGATCGGGGAGCATTTTATGGGCGAGAAACGCGTTCGGGCTGCAAAAATCGTAAATAAAATCTATGGTCCGCGTCATAGGGTTCCTCCGTTTCGGTCCCTTGAAATCTTGTTCATTGAACTTCAGGCGAATCTGCGTC